>JAKBAP010000290.1 GCA_021808995.1 Planctomycetota bacterium
GCGTGTGTTGCGTGGCGATCGCTCCTGAGCCAGCGAGGGGGGCGATCATGGGCGTTTTCGACGCTTCACGCCGTGTCACTGGCGGTGCTCGTTTATTCGCATCCACTTGGGCTGATCATGGCCGCGACGATCGCCGCGGCGGGCCTCTGGGATGTGAATCGCTCGTTTGGTGGCATCGGGCGCTGGCTGGTCTTGCATCTGGCCGCGCTCGCGATGGTCGCTCCCTGGCTGCGATTTTACCTGGACCATGATCCCGAGTTCACCAGCGGGCGGCTCTCGCCCTGGTTTTTGCTTGGGACGCCAATTGGATTCCTTGGGGGGAATTTCGCCCTCCAGCCGGTCTTGATCGGGATCATCGTCTGGGGGGTGACGCGCCAGGGACGTTTGAGAAGCGATTCAGCCGAGGATCCTGGGCGGGCCGTGGGGTTTCTCGTCACCTGGTTGATCGTGCCGCCGACTCTCTTGTATGGGTATTCGTTGGTGTCGCATCCGGTGTTTGGGCCCGCGCGGTACACGGCGTTTTGCGCTCCGCCGTTTTTGATTCTGGTGGGGCTGGGGATGGCGAACCTTCCGGCATGGGGGCGATATCCGCTGGCGATGGGGCTGGCGGTGGTCTCGGGGCAGATGATTGGGGTCAAGGCGTATGATCCGGAGCTCAAGGCCGACTGGCGAGGGATGGCGGCGCGGGCTGGGGAAATGGCCGTGCCGGCGGAGACCCTCGTGATCGTGGTCTCGGCGGATGAGGCGCGGAATGTCGAGGTCGAGACGGCCCGGTATTATTTCGGTGCTAGGTGCCGGATCGCGAGCGTGGAAGAGGCCCGGCGGCTGGAGGCTACGGGGCGCGAGACCGTGTTTCTGGCGGTGCCGGGGCGAAGGGGGCTTCCGTTGTCGCCGCCTCCTGAGTCGATTGGCCCGTGGCGATTCGAGCGCGTGCCATGTTTCGCGCTGGATGGCTTGATCGTCTATTTGGGGGTTCGTGGGGGGGCGATAGGCGGGGCCGCGCCGGGCTCGAGCACGGGGAGCGCGAGCGCGGCCAGGTCTTGATTGGACTGGGACCGGGCGGTTTCGAGGGCTTTCTGGGTGGCTGCGCCGATGTTGACGCTGGCTTGCTTGAGCTCCGCGCCGATCTGGCCGAATCCCAACGATTCGATGATCTGGAACGCGCCCTGGACCTGGGGATCGGCGGCGATCGCGCCGGCCGCGCCGGCCTGGACGTCCCCCGAGCGGATGGTCGCCGTGCGCGATCCGGCGGGAACCCAGCGTTCGCGTGCCTGGCGGACCCAGAGGGTGACGTCGACGACAGCGCCTCCGAGGTTGGGGAGCATCTCGAGCCGGGTGACGACCGCCCCCACGCCGCCGCGGGATTCGATAGTGAGGAGCTCGTTCACGAGGGGGTCGACGGCGGGTCGCGCGTCGGGGTTCAAGAGGCGTTTGAGCTCGTCGATCGCCGTCGAGAGCCCGAGCCCCCCGCCGGCCGCGCCGAGCGGGGTATCGGGATAGAGCAGGTTTTGATAGCGGACAAAGCGAACGCCGGGGTCGACGGAGACCTCGGTGGCGGCTCTGCGGACGAGCCAGTTGGCATCGGTCTCGAGGGTGGGTGGGAGCAGGTTGTCGAGCGAGGCGGGGGGTGATTTCGCGGCCTGTTCGACGGCGTATCCACGGGATTCGAGGGCGTCCTTGAGGTCCTTGGCGCTCATCCCCTCGGGGTCGGGGAGTTCGCAGATCCAGGCGAGCCTGAGCAGGCGGTCGGCCCCCGCCGGCGCGTGCTCGAGCCGACGGATTTCGCCGCGGGCGAGCTTGATCGCCATCAAGGGCGAACTGTTCACGGCCGCGGGGTCGGCGATTCGCTTGAGCTCGCCGTCGATCCACGTCAGGATGCGGTCCTCGTCCTTGGCGGCGTTCGCGGCGATCTTGCGATTCGGGGCCCCGGCGACGCGGTCACGGCGCCAGGTTTCGAGCCGCTTTCGCCGTTGGTCGATGGCGAGCCGGCTCGAGCGGGCGGCGGCCTTTTCCCAGAGGGCGAATTGTTGAGGGAGGGCCCCCCGCGCCCAGTCCCTGCGAACCACGACCTCGACCGCGCCGCGCGAGCCAGAGGTCGCCGAGGTCGCGAGCCCCACCACCACCGACCCATCCCGCAGCGTGACGCGGTCTGAGGATGGCTCGCCGGCGATCGCCGTTCCTCCGAGAATCGCCGCCAGTGCCAAGAGCCATTGCCCTTTCATGGTCCCCATCCTTTCGGCGATCGGACGTGATCGAGATTCCTGAAGAATTCTTACGCTATTATAGGGATCTTCGTGTCGCCCCGCGCCCCTTGGCGAAAAGATGGTGAGACGACCATGGAACCGACCTCGAGCGCCCCAGACACCCCGCCGACCGAGGGATTTGAGCTGATCGCGCTGGGCGACCGGGCGTTTCTGGCGCGGTTCGCGGGTGAGCGCCAGGCCGCCCGGTGGGCCGCCGCCGTGATCGCGAGGGGCTGGCCAGGCGTGATCGATGTCGTGCCCGCCTATCGCGATGTCGCGGTCTTCGTCGATCCCGAGCGCATCCCGCTCGAGGACCTGCAACGCCTTCTCAATGCTCTTACACCCGCTCCTGAAGTGTCCTCGCCGGGTCGCCGCCTGGTGATCCCGGTGCTCTACGATGGACCGGATCTCGAGCCCACGGCCGATCGCCTGGGGATCACGCCGGCGGAGGTCGTGGCCTATCATGCGGGGCCGGTGTACGACGTCTTCGCGATTGGTTTCTCGCCGGGCTTTCCCTACGCGGGCTGGTTACGGCCGCCGCTTGAGGGCCTGCCTCGGCGTGAGAGCCCACGGACCCGCGTGCCGGCGGGCTCGGTGGCCGTCGCCGGGCGGCAGACGGGCGTCTATCCTGGTCCCTCACCGGGTGGCTGGCACCTGCTCGGCCGAACCCCGCTGTGTCTGGTTGACATGGACGATGGCTATTTTCCCATCCGCGCCGGCGACCAGATCCAGTTTCGCCCGATCACCCCCGAGGAATTCGAGGCCCGACTCCATGAGCGACTCTAACGCCTTCTCGGACACAGGAATGCCTCGCTTCATCGACCTGAACGCCGACCTTGGCGAGGGTTTTCCAAATGACCTCGAGCTCCTTCACATGGTGACCTCCGCCAGCGTCAGTTGCGGAGCACACGCGGGCGACTTTGACACGATCATCCCGATCCTTGAGCGTGGAGAGCGGCTCGGCGTCGTGCTGGGCGCTCATCCTAGCTTGCCCGACCGCGAGAATTTCGGCCGCCGTGAGCGGCCAATTTCGATGTCTGAAGCCGAAGACCTGGTGAGTGACCAGGTTTACATCCTCGATCGGGTCGCTTGCGAGCACTCGGCGAGGATTCTCTTTGTGAAGCCCCACGGCGCTCTCTACAACCAGGCTCAGCGTGACGAGGATGTCGCATGCGGCGTCGTGGAGGCGTGCGCGCGCTTTGAACTTCCAATTCTGGGCCAGCCGGGTTCGATGGTTGAGCGGCTCGCGAGGGGAATGGGGGTCGCGTTTTTCGCCGAGGGGTTCCCGGATCGCCGCTATGACGCCCATGGCTTTCTCGTCCCTCGCGATCAGCCAGGGGCCGTCATCACGGATCCCCGGGAAATCCAAGCGCATACGATCGATTTACTACGATCGGGACGATTCGCGAGCCTCTGCATTCACGGCGATGACCCTCGGGCGGTTGAAAACGCGCGTCTGGTCCGCGCGATCCTGGTCGAATTTGGCATCGTCGCGCGGAGTTTCCTGGACCGGATCCTCTGATGTCGCTGATTGTTATCGACCCAGGGCAGTGCGCGACCGTCCAGGACGCGGGTCGGCCGGGATATCTGCGATTTGGGGTGCCGCGCGGGGGGGCGTTCGACGCCTTTTCGGCCGACCTTGCCAATGCGCTCGTGGGCAACCCCGCTGGGCGAGCGGTGGTCGAGCTCACTCTCCGGGGGGGCGAGTTCGAGGCCGAGTGTCCGCTGGCCCTGGCGATCGCGGGGGCACCCATGCCCGCGATGGTGGTCGAGGCCGGCACCATCGTTCGTTCGCTCGATCCACCCACCAGCTTTACACTCGCGGCCGGCCGGCGGCTGCGACTGGGACGTGCCTCATGCGGCCTACGAACCTATCTGGCCGTCCGCCAGGGATGGCAAACGCCACGTGTGCTGGATAGTCGCTCCCGAGAGACATTTCTCAGGCCCGGAGACCGCTTGCCCGGCGAGCCGGGGGTGGTCCCAATCCATCGCCCTCGTGAGGTTTCCCTCACGGAACCGAGCGATCGTCGGTTACGCGTGCTTCCCGGCCCCGACGCGGGGCTTGGATCGTACCTGTTGGAATCGCTCGCGAACGGCGTCTTTCGCGTGGGCTTGCACTCAAACCGCGTGGGCGTGCGGCTCGCGGGATCGCCGATCGTGGTCGCTGGCGACCCCTCGCGGCTTTCCTCGCCAGTTGCCCCGGGCGCGATCCAGCTCGCCGGTGAGCAACTGATCGTACTCGGCGTCGCATGCGGGACAATGGGGGGTTATCCGCACGTTGCCCAGGTGGTTACCGCTGATCTCGATCGCCTGGGACAGCTCGCGCCCGGTGACGACGTATCGTTTGAACTGGTCGACCTTGATCAGGCCCGAGCGCTGGATCGCGAGCGGAGTCGACAGGCGCGGGCAATCCTCGCGCGGATCAGATCGGCGACGCGACCGGGGGGGTAGGCGTGATCCGGACAAAACCGCCAGGCGTCCCGTCTCACTTGAGCTTGCCCGATTGGGGTTGTTGCTGTAAGACGTCGACCACGCATGTCTCAAGGCGGGAAATCGCGCCGATCGCAGGGGGGTTGTTCGATGTTTCGTGGTCGCCCGTTCAGGCGGTCGCTTGTGATCCCTGGCTGTCTCTGGGTTGCTCTGTCGGCGGCCGGCTGCCTGCGATCGACGGGCCTACGCACCTCGGCTACTCCCGAGGTTTCACCGAGCAATCTCCAAAGCGCGACCGATCCGGGCGGTTCGTCCGCGAGCAGTTCGATTCCACTACCGGCCACGCAAATCCTGGCCCAACCTCCGGTTCCGCCAGTCGTGAGCGCGGCCCCGGTTCAAGCGCCGAACCCGACCGGGGCCGACGAGCCGGCGCTCGCGGCCGCGCCGGCGTCGTCGGCGCTCTCCGTGCAAGCGTCGCCGGCCCCTTCGCCGACGCCATTGCTTGACGAGGCCCTCGAGCGTGTCAACGCCGTGAACCGTGAACGGATCGAGGTCCAGGCGGCCGAGCGTCTGCCCAAGCCGATCAAGATCCCCGAGCCCGTGACTCCCGCGCCCGTCGCTACCGAGCCCGTCGCTCCCGCGCCGTCGCTTCCACCCGAGCCCACCCAGACGGTCGAGCCCCCCGCTCAGTTACCCGACCTGCTGGAGATCAAGCCGACCGATAGCACGAACGAGAAGCCGGCCGAGACGTCTCAGCCTGGGAAACCGGATCCCGAACCCGCCACGAAGTCCGCCGCCGACTCGCCACCGGACCAGGCCAAGGCCGAGCCCTCCCTCAAGATCGCCGAGCTCAAGCTCTGTCGCCGCGTCGAGGGTTTTGGCTCGTTCTCGCCCCTTGACACTCCCCTCAAGCCGGGATCCCTTGTCCTCGTTTACTGCGAGATGGCTGGGATCGGTTACGAGGCCCGCGGCGATTCGTTTGTCTCGCGGATTACGTCCCGGATCTCGATCCGCTCAAGCGGTGATGGCCGCGTCGTCTGGGAACGCGACATGGGCATCGCCGAGGACGTCTGCCGCAAGGAAAGGCGAGATTACTACGTGACGTATCGGGTCCTCATGCCCAGCACGCTCGCGCCCGGGTCGTATGTCCTGGACCTGGCACAAACCGACCTCCTGACCAAACAGACCACATCGGCCAACCTGGCGTTGACGGTGGTGGAATAACCCCATCCCTCGACCTACCATCGGGGCCGGCGCTCGATTTTGGCGGGTGAGCGACTTGCCAACTCCTGGATGGCGAGCGAAAATGGTATCATCCAGCATCGCGACATTGACCGGCCACCGGGGATCAGAAACATGTCCAGAACGCCTTTGCATCGCAGCGTTTCGGGTTTTGTTTTCCTAGGCATGGCCTGTCTGGGTTTGCCTGTCGTGGGGAGTGTCCCATGCGAGGCCGCGACGGCTCGTCAGGACGCCCCCGCGCAAGACACGGCCAAGCCCGCCCAGCCCAAGTCGAGCGCCGCCGCGAAGAAGAAATCGGCTCGCGCGAAGGGGGCCCGCAAGAAGGGGCAGGCGTTGGAAAAGGCCGAGTCCGAAACCCCACCGGCCAAGGCCCCGGCGGCGGGGGGGCTCAAGTTTTCGCAGGAGATCGCGCCGATCCTGGTGGCCAATTGCGTCGGCTGTCACAGCGGCACGGGGGTCGGCGTCAGGCGAGGCAAGCTCGATCTCTCGACGTTTGAGAACCTCCAGAAGGGGGCGTCGGGCCACAAGATCGTGACGCCTGGCAAGGCCGACGAGAGCCATCTGGTTTTGCGAGTCAGGGGCGACGAAACGCCACGTATGCCCCAGGGGGCCGATCGTGAACTCTCCGAGGACGCGGTCGGCAAAATCGCCCAGTGGGTCAACGAGGGGGCTCTTCTGGACGCGGGCGTCGACCCCAAGGCCAAGATGGAATCGTACGCCTCGACCCCCGAGCAGATCCGCCGCCGCCAACTGGCCAACATGCCGCCCAAGGAACGCGACGACAAGGTCGTGGCCGCCGGTCGCGAGCGCTGGAAACAGGCCAATCCCAAGCTCACCCCCGAAATCGTTCCCGGCGACCACTTCATGGCATTCTCAAACCTGCCGGAAGAGCGGGTGAAAAACCTGCTCAAGATAGAT
>JAKBAP010000291.1 GCA_021808995.1 Planctomycetota bacterium
CGAGGGGGCGATCGCGCGGCGGCTGGTTCACGATCCCGAGAGCCTGGAACGGTGGACCAGACGCTGGCTGCGAGAGTCGCTCGGCCCGCTCGAGGGGGTGTTGGTCGCGGCCAGTAGCCGGGCCGCACTCGCGGCGAGCCCGGCCGAGCTGGCGGCGCTCAACGAGCTGGCGGGCGCGTCGATGGCCCCGCCGTCGACCCGCGCGGCCAGCCGCGAAATGGGCGAGCAACTCCTGGCCCTGGCCGCGACCTGGACCTGGTGCGCGACCCCCCTCGGTGATTTCACCTTGGCGTCGTCCGGCCCCTGGCACCATCCCGTCGTCTTTGGATTGCTCGGAGCGCTCGCCGGGGCCTCGATCGACGACGTGCTCACCTCTTATTTGCATCAGGCCGCCCTGGGCATGATCGGAGCGGCCGTTCGCGCGGTCCCCATCGGCCATACCCACGGCCAGCAGGTGCTCGCCTATCTTCACGACGACCTTCGCGAACTTCGCGGCCAGATCGCCTCGCGCGAAGCCGAAACGGCCGGCGCGGGCTGCCCCTTTCACGAGATCCTTTGCGATGAACAGACAATGCTTTATGCTCGAATGTTTCGATCATGATCCCTGGCCCCAGGCGCTCCCCGCCGGCCACGCCCGCCGGCGATTTCGGGTGGGGACGGCGTTTCACAACCACCCCGACCACGCCCACGACCACATGGGGCGGCCAGGGCCCGCCCGATACGCGGGGCCGACCCGCCAGGTTTACACCATCGGGGTCGCCGGCCCGGTCGGATCGGGCAAGACGGCCCTGGTCGAGACCCTCTGCCGCGCCCTCTGGCCGGAAATCAATCTGGCCGTCGTGACCAACGACATCTATACCCATGAGGACGCCGAGTTCCTGTCTCGCCGGGGCGTCTTGCCGGTCGAGCGCATCGTCGGCGTTCAAACCGGCGGCTGCCCGCACACGGCCATCCGCGACGACGCCAGCGCCAACCTCAGCGCCATCGCCAATTTTCAGCGCCAGTTCCCCGGCCTGGAACTGGTCCTGGTGGAATCGGGGGGGGACAATCTGACGGCCGTGTTCTCAAGGGAGCTGGCCGACCGATTCATTTTCGTGATCGACGTGGCGGAAGGGGATAAAATCCCTCGCAAGGGGGGGCCAGGCATCTGCAACAGCGACCTGCTCATGATCAATAAAACCGACCTCGCCCCCCACGTCGGGGCCGACCTTGAGGTCATGCGTCGTGACAGCCTGAAAATGCGTGGCGAGCGCCCGTTCCTCATGGTTAGCCTCCGCCAAGACCATGGAGTCGAGGAGGTGGTCAAGTGGGTGCGCGAGCAGCTCGCATCACGCGCGACGAGCTCCTGACACCCCCTGAGTTTCAGGGGTTTGGGTCGATCGGGCATCAGGCGGCACGGGTTGGCGGGGCGCGGCTCGAGCTGGTCCCGGTGGGGGATGAAACACGGCTGGGCACCTGCTATCAGCAAGTGCCAGTTCGCGTGATGCCGCCATTCGTCCTCGATGGCGAGGTGGCGTCGCTGCTCTATTTGATCAATCTGACGGCGGGCCTGCTGGATGGCGACGGGCATTTGATCGAGATCACGGCTCGCACCGGTGCCCAGGCGGTCGTGACAGGCCAATCGGCGACCCGAGTGCATCCCGCCGTGGCCAGCCATTCAACCCAGCAATGGCGAATCACCGTCGAGGACGACGCCTGCCTGGTCATCCTCCCAGGCCCGACGGTCCCGTTTCGCGGCTGCCGCTATTATCAACGAGGCCGCGTCGAGCTCGCTCCCCGCGCCCGGCTGATCTGGGGCGACCTCTGGCTCCCCGGTCGCTACGACCGAGGTGCCCTGTCCGAGCGTTTCCAGTTCGAACGAATCGTCCAGGACTTCGAGGCCCGGCGGGCCGGCCGATTGATCTACCGCGATCGCTTTCGCTGGGACGGTCCCTGGACGAGCGAACACAGCGACTGGTTCATGGGGGGATTCCTGGCCTGCGGCAGCCTCTTCATCGCCGGCCCACCACCCAAGGCGCTCCCCAACCCCAACCCAAGGTCTCGACGGGCCGTGCTCGCGCTCGAATCCGGCGATACCTGCGTCCGGTGGTGTGGACACCCCACCGACGTCACCACCGAGCTCGTCAACACCGCCTTGCTCCTGGCCGGTCGCTGGTCCGCCGGTCCCGACGCGCGCCCATGGCTCCTCGAGTCGAGCTCCCTCGCCCCCAACCACTGGTTCTCGAACCTCGACCCAGTCCAAACCCTCAAAACTTGACCAGAAAGCTCACCCCCCCCGACAACTGGCTCGTATGCGTGTGTGCCCCATCGACCCCAAAGGCCGGCGCTCCCGAGAAATCACCCCGAATCTCCGGCCGAATGTCGAGATACTTGACAGGATGCCAGTTCAGCCCCAGTGTCGCCTCCGAGTAATTCGTCGCGATCCCCGTCCGCGTCCCATTCACGTCGTCAAACCACTCCAGCCGCGTCAGGGCGTCGACCTCTTGGTTCAAATGCCAGATGTTGATCAAATAAAGACCATACCACGACCCCGTCCCCACCGGCGTGTTCGAGTCCCAGCCCATGTTGTTTTGCAGGACCTGCGTGAAATATCGGTTCCAGTCTTGCTGGAGCCGTAACTCGACCACCGTGTCATAAGTCCCAGCCAACCCCGGGGCCGCGAAGATCGCGTTGGGACCAGCGTAAATCGAGCCCGTCAATCGCGTCTTCTTCTCATCCGTGAGCCAGTAATTGACCTGGCCGATATAGCAATACGATTCGCGGCTTCGCAAGGTGAAAAACGTGTTGGCCCCCAGCGTCATCCCGTTCCAGACGTCCAGTCGGTTGGAGACATGAAGATCGGTCAGGAACCCCGTGAAGGCCCCGTCCTGCGAATAGAAAAACTGGTAATCGTTGGAATAAAACGGGCTGTAGGGAGCGAGGAATCCATTATAACCAATAATTGTATTCATTCGACCGATCTTGAAATCCATTCCTCGCTCGGTGATGATCGGGAGGTGGGCCGAGAGATAGAGATCGCGAAAATCCTGGCCGAATCGGGGATTGCCAGGGGGGTAACCAATCCCTCCCTTGGCCGCGCCTAGGGCGGCGTCCGCCCCGGCGAAATAGCGGATATTAAAGCCGATGTCGAACTGATCCTGCTTGAGCGGCTTCTGGATCGTGAGCCCAATCTGATTGAGCAAGAAATTGTTCCCAAAGCGGTTCAGCCGGGGCTCGACCGATAAGATGCCCGTCCCCGTGGACGCGCCGGTGTAACCCCCCTCGACCCAGCCAAACATCCGGATTCCGCTGTCGCCAAACAGGTTCCTCACCCCCAGCCCGTCCATCAAGAATCTGACCTGAGAGGCAGGCGTCGGCCCCAGGAGCAGGCCCGACGCGCCTCCCGAAATGTCTTCAGACAGCTCGCCGGGCAACGACTCGGCCTCGAGACCCCGGCCCGCGCTCGTGGTTGGGGGCGTGGTGGTGACAGGGGTGGTTGGCATCGTCGCCGCCGGGGCGTTCTGGGGCGGCTGGGCCTCGGGGGGCTCGGGCACGAAGGGTCGCGGCGGCGGGATCTCCTGCCCCAGGGCCGGGATCATCCCCCACCCCAGGATCAAGCCCAGGAGCCCAACACTCCACCTGATCTTCATCGGAACCTCGACCTCGAATGGCAGGGATGAGCCCACCAGGAATTACAATTCAATTTTTGTACAACAAATAGCCCGTGGAGTCCTTTGCGTTCATGGGCCAGGGACGGGCGCGATTTCGGGAGTTGTAGGGGTTATTTCGACAATGTGTGGTTAAGACTTGATTTTGGCGGTCTCAGCGCGAATGCGCGTGGGGTCGGGCCTGGCGGGCGATGACGGGATCGAGATTGATCGACGAGGCGGCCTTCCCTGGCCGCCCCGCCTCGGGTTCTTGGCGAGATTGGGCTCATGCGGCGCTGGAGAGCTCGTCTTCCATTTCGCGCAGCTCCTTGCTCTCGGTATGGTTGCGCCAGACGGCCCAGCCGACGCCGCAGAGTCCGAGGACGCCGATCATGTAGAGAAAGGCGAGATTGGTGTCGGCGAATCTGAGGATTGGCGCGATCGACAGGAGTGCGACCATGTTCATGACCTTGATCAAGGGGTTGAGGGCTGGTCCGGCGGTGTCCTTGAGGGGGTCGCCGACGGTGTCTCCGGTGATGGCGGCCTTGTGGATTTCGGTCCCCTTGCCTCCGTAGAGGCCGTCCTCGATGGTTTTCTTGGCGTTGTCCCATGCACCACCCGCGTTGCACATGAAGACCGCCAGGAGCTGGCCGGTGATGATCATGCCCGCCAGCAGGCCCCCGAGCGCCTGCTGACCCAGGAAGATCCCGACCAGGATCGGCGTCAAGATGGCGAGCAAGGCCGGGCCGATCAGCTCGCTCTGGGCGGCGGCGGTGCAGATGTGGACCACCCGGCCGTAATCGGGCTTCTTGACGCCGGTCCAGATCTCCTGGTCGCGGAACTGGAGCCGGCATTCCTTCACGATCAAGAACGCCGCCCGACTCACCGCCCGGATCAGCATTGAGCTGAACAGGAATGGCACCAGCCCGCCGATCAAGGCCCCGATGAAGACCTTGGGATACGCGAAGGAAAGCTTGCCGGCCTCGGCGAAGTATTGCTTGACCGTAAGGTCGCCGATCCGGTCCTCCCCGCCGACCGCGATGATCGCGATGAAGCTCGCGAACAGGCTGACCGCCGCGATGACCGCGCTGCCGATCGCGATCCCCTTGGTCTCGGCCTTGGTCGTGTTGCCGACGGCGTCGAGATCGGCCAGGATCTGGCGGGCTCGCTGATAGTTTTCCTCGCCCATTTCCTCGCGGTCATAGCCCATCTCGCCAATGCCGTTGGCATTGTCCGCGACCGGGCCAAAGACGTCCATGCTGATCGTGTTGCCCGTCAGGGTCAGCATTCCAATGCCACACATCGCGACACCGTACGCGATGAAGATCGGAGTCGCGCCGGTGTAGATCAAGACCGACAGCAAAAGCGCGGTCGCGATGATCAGGGTCGAGACCACGGCCGATTCATAACCCACCGCGAAACCCTGGATGATGTTGGTCGCGTGCCCCGTCTGGCAGCTTCGCGCCAGCGATTTCACGGGTCCATACCCCGTGTGGGTGTAATAACTGGTGGCCTTGTTGAGCGAGATCGCCAGAATGATGCCGATCATGCAGGTCCACGCCGGTCGCATATCGAGCGAACTGGTCCCCAGGCTCGCCCAGATCGGGAGCCCGCCGCCAGCGAACAGGGGGCCGTTCCATTCCTTGATGAACTGGCCGAGCTGGGCCTTGTAGGCTTCGCGGTTATCTCCCTTGAGGGCGATGTTCTTGGTCTCGAACTGGTCCATGGCCACGCGAAACCCCGGCTCGAGCTCGGCCGAGCCCAGGGCCTGGGGGTACTTGGCGTAATAGTCCTTCGGGAATTGGAGATAACCAAAGCCAATGGCGACAAAGCCCACCACGCTGGCGATCGCCCCCAACACGAACCCCCGATGGACCGCGAACAGGGCCTGGTCGCTGGAGCTCTTGGGCCCGGCCTTGACGGTATAGGTGCTGAAGATCGAGCCCAGAACGCCGATCGCGCGGACGAGCAAGGGGAAGATAACCCCCTTATGTCCGAATGACGCGAATCCCAGGATCATGGCGGCGACGATGTCGACCTCGTAGCTTTCGAAGATATCGGCGGCCATGCCCGCGCAATCGCCGACGTTGTCGCCGACGTTATCGGCGATGGTGGCGGCGTTACGGGGGTCGTCCTCGGGGATGCCGGCCTCGAGCTTGCCGACCAGGTCCGCGCCCACGTCGGCGGCCTTGGTGAAGATCCCGCCGCCGACCCGCATGAACAGGGCCAGCAGAGTCCCGCCGAATCCAAATCCCAGGAGCACCTCATAGGCGTATTCCCCATACGCCATGAAGATCAGCGTCCCCCCCAGGAGCCCCAGGCCGTCGGTGAGCATGCCGGTGATGGTGCCCGTGCGATATCCCAACTGAAGCGCGGCCCCATAGCTGGTTCGGGCCGCCGCGGCGACCCGCAGATTACCCCGGACGGCCATGCTCATCCCGGCGAACCCGACCATTCCCGAGAACGTCGCCCCCATGAAAAACGCCGCCGCTCGCCCGATCGCGACCGCGTTGGCCTCGCTGGCCGTCGCCCAGAGAAGCCCCGTGATCACGACCATCAGGGGGAGGATCGTCCGATACTGCCGCGCCAGATAGGCATTGGCCCCGACCCGGATCGCCGAGGCGACCGCCCGCATTCGCTCGGTCCCCTGGTCGGCCCCCACGACTTGACCCACCAGCCCCCCCGCGTAAAACAGGCCCGCCACCGCGACCAGCAGCACCATCCAGAGGGCGACTTTTTCGACGGTCTCGTAATTGGGATCACTCAAAAAGGCGAAAAAATGAAACGGCCGCCGGGGTTCCTCGTCGTCGCGCAGTCGCGAGAGGGCGGCCGTCTGGCTGGCGACGACTTGCGGTGCCTCGGCGGCCTTGGCGGGTTCGGCCTTGGTGGTGGGGGCTGCCGGCGCGGGCGCGGGCGGCTGGGGCTTGGCGGCTTCTTGCGCGCCCAACCAACCGGCCGCCAAAAGCGCGGTCGCGATCACCATCAGCCGAATCGGTCTCCCTCGTCGCATGGTCGGGTTCTCCTGAGCTCAAGATGTCGACAGCGGACGCGACCTCGGCCTCGTGATCGATCGGCGGCTTTGAACCCCCGACGCCACGCCCGATCGTCGCGCTTTCACGGGTTCTTTCGATGCTCGCGCGATTTCCCCGTCATCGGCGACCGGCGAATGG
>JAKBAP010000292.1 GCA_021808995.1 Planctomycetota bacterium
AGGGGCTCCATCGCCGCCGCGTGATCGACGTCGATCGCTTCGCCCGCCGGGTCGAACGAAAAAAGGCCGAACTCAAGCCCTGAATCGCCGACGGACTAGCGTCCCACGGGTCGGAACCTTAGACTCGGTCCAGCATTCGATTCCTGGTCCCACGCCCCCGCCGCGAGTCACGATATGTCGAGCAAGGTCGCCGTCTTCTGGCCTGGTGATTACCGATCCCTGCCCAACGAATGGGCCCTCCCCCAAGCCCGGGAGGCGACCGCGAATCTGATGGCGGCCCTCAAGAAGCTCGGCCGATCCCCCTATCTCGTCGACGGCTTCATAACCCGCCCGGATCAGGCCATCGAGACGCTCGGCCCCATCCACGACCCCATGATCGGGCTCTTCGTCCACTGGACCTACGCGCCCCACACCGTCGATGGCGTGGTCGGCAAGGACAGCCCGCTCTTACTGGCCTCGAATTTCTCGCCAACCTGGCCGGGTCTGGTGGCGCTCTTGAACACGGCCGCCTCGCTCGAGAGTGTCGGTCGGAAGGCTTCTCGCGTCTGGAGCGATCAGCCCGACTGGACCACCGACGCCCGATTCATGGAGCGGCTCGATGAATGGTGCTCCACCGGACTGATCGCCTACGATCAGGCGGAGCTGCGCCCATCCCCCCCCGTCGCCGCCAAGGAGGCCGCGATCGCGAGCCAGGTCCACGACGCGATTGCCAGGAGACGAATCCTGGCCCTGATGCTCGGCGATACGTCGATGGGCATGATCAACGGCTATTTCGGCCCACGGCTGCTCTATCCCATTGGTTTCTCCGAGCACAAGGTCGACCAGGCCTGGCTCATCGAACGCCAGCGATCCATTTCGGATCGACGTATCGACGATGCCTTTCGTTTCGTCCAGGACAAGGGGGTCGTGTTTCACTGGGAAACGCCCGACGCCCTCGATTTCACCCCCGCCGCCACCCGCGAACAGCTTCGCGGCTATCTGACGGTGCTCGACCTGATCGACGAGTTCAAGGCCGATTGCCTGGGCTGGCAATACCAGCTTGGGCTACTCAAGTCGCTCCCCCCCAGCGATTTCGCCGAGGGGCTCCTGAACTCCCACGCCAGGCCCGAGGGGGACGGACAGGTGATCATCACGAGCACCGAGGTCGACCAGGGCAACCTGGTCCCGATGGAGCTCATGAAGCGCGTGCTCCGGGCCAAGGGGCTCCCCGCCGCCGTCATGTTCCACGACGTCCGCTGGGGAGGCATGCACGAGGGGCGGTTCCTCTGGCTCTTGCTCAATTCCGGCAGCTCGGGCGCCTATGCCTTCAATCACGACGAATCGACCCTCAAGGGGGTCCATAGCCACCGCCAGCCGTCGGGCTATTTCCCCGTCCCCGGCGGGACCTTCGCCGGCGTCAGCCTGGCCGGACCCATCACCTGGGCCAGAGCCTGGATCGACGCCGCCGGGAAACTCGTCATGGACCTGGGCCAAGGCGAATCGGTCGAGCTCCCCGAGCCCGTCCGCGAAGCCTGGCACAAGGGCTCGACCCCCCAGTGGCCCTTCATGGCCGCCGACCTGGGCTGTTCCATGGAAACCATCATGGCCCACTATATGAGCAACCACATCGCCGTCGTTTACGGCGACATCCTGGGCGAGATGGTCGCGCTCTCCGAACGCCTGGGTCTCCGGGTCCGCCTGATCTCGCGATGATCGGGCCCCGGCACTCCGGATCTCGGGTCTTCACGCGGGTCTCGCCGGGTGCTAGACTGACCAAAGCGACGTCCCTAATGATTTCAGAGAGTCTAACGAGAGCGTCAAGGTCATGGATTCCGTGGTGATCGCCCCTGGCGGCCGCGGTTCGGCCGCGTTCGAGGCTTACCGAGATCGACGCTGGCTCGTTCACGGGGCTCGCGTCGCGATCGTGATCGCGATTGGCTCGTTGGGCGACCAGGCTCACGGCCAGTCGCGCCCCGCAGGCGCTCCCGTGACAAAACCATCCACGCCCGCGGTTCAGAAGGGAACCGAGAGCGAGCCCAGGCCGCCATCACTGGCCGACCTGGTCGCGCGGCCCAAGGCCGAGGCACCCCGGTTTTCGGTCCGCGACGAAACCGGGCAAGACGTCGCGGCCCGCCTGCACGGGCGTCACGGCGACCGTGCTCTCATCGAACTTCCCGACGGCAAGCTCGGCATTCCGAACGCCCTGATCCCCACCGACCAGCCGTTCGTGCCCGCGACCATGGACGAGGTTGAAAAGACCCTCGTCGCGGGGCCTTTCGCGGACTTTCAGCTCCTGAGGACCGAGCACTACCTGATCTTTTACCAGACCACGCCGGAATTCGCCCGCGACAGTGGACGGCTGCTCGAGGATCTCTACAAGGGACTGCTCGAAGCCTTTCAACGCAACGGTTTTCCCGTTCACGACTCCGAGTTTCCCCTCGTCGCCGTCGCCTACAAGGACGAAAAGGATTATCGCAAGAATCAACGGGTCGATCCCGAGGTCAAGGCATTCTACGAATTCTACAGCAACAGGATCTATTTTTATCAGCACTCGGAACGCGAAAAGGACGAGCCCAGGCTCGCCTACCTGCTCAAGCCCCAGACTGTCGCCCATGAGGGAGCGCACCAGATCCTGGCGAATATCGGCGTCCAGCCCCGCCTGAGCGAGTGGCCACTCTGGCTCGTCGAGGGTCTGGCCGAGTATTGCGCCACCACGACCGTTCATGCCAAGAAAGGGATCATCTGGTCGGGGCTGGGGGCGATCAATTCACTCCACATGGCGACCCTGCGCGAGCTCGAGGACCCCGTCGCGATCAAGCTCGCCGCCGCCGATCACAACCCCGTCCCCCGCCGCCATGGTAGCCGCTCGGAGGCGCTCATCATGAAGACCAAGCTCACCCCCACCGACTACGCACTCGCCTGGGCCATGACGTATTACCTGGCCGCCAAGCGAGGCGCTGAGTTCGTTGAGTATCTCAAGGCGATGAGCCAGATCCCCCCCCTCGAACCCCGCTCCCCCGAGCAACACCTCGAGCTCTTCCGTAAGTCGTTTGGCGCGGACCTGGTCAAGCTCGATAAGAAGATCGACGCCGCCATTCATTTGCTCAGCCAAAAGAAAGGCTACGACCGATTGCCGTATTACGCGGTCATCTTCGAGCAATCCCTGGGCAATGGTTCGATCCGTCGCGCGGCCATGGTCAGTCAATCGCCGCAGATGATCCAGCAATGGGTTGTCGATCGCATGTCGGCCCAGGGGACAGCGCCCAACTGGCAGGCGATTCCCGTCCCGACCCGCGCCCGCGCGACGGTGATCGTCGAACAGTGGGTCAACGGCCAGTAAACCCCGGCCGCATCGTGATTGGCGTGTTCGTCGCCCGAGAGCCATTGCGGTATCACCCATGGAGTCTGCTATAATCTTGGGATGGGAATTCGTCAGGCCGGTGAAACGCGCATACCCTGCCCTCGCGGTTGTTTGGGTTCGCGAGTCGGGGTGGCGAATCGGAAATTTCGTGGGGTTCGCGCCAACGCTGTCGTTGCGCGGGTCGTATAGAGGTTAAACAATCACGGAAGGGCTCTGGCCTGTTCCACTCACGGACCGTCAAGGAATTGGCGGTCTTCCCGCCCGCGAGAGAGCGTTTTTTGCCATCCGATGCTCATGATCAGGCGAAAATCCACCCCAGCCACCCGGATCTTGGCCGCGGGTCCAACGGTCCCCAGGCTTTGCGACGTCCCCGACCTCTTTCTTCCCCATTCAGGCACCGTGACGTCATGAACTGGCCACAATCTCGCAGCCCTATTCATCGCCAGGGTTTCTTGACGGTCGGGGCGGTCGGGCTGGGGGGGCTCACGGTGGCCGATCTGCTTCGGAGCGAGGCCCGGGCCGACCTCAAGAACTATGCCCCGATCACGGCCAAGGCCGATTCGGTCATTCATATTTTTCTTCCCGGCGGCATCGCCCACCAGGAGACGTTCGACCCCAAGCCGTTCGCTCCGATCGAGTATCGTGGCGAGCTGGGGAGCATCGATACCAAGATCGAGGGCGAGAAATTCTGCCAGACCCTGGCCCGTACCGCCCAGGTCGCCGACAAGTTGACGGTCATCCGTTCGATGACCCATGGCGAGGCCGCCCACGAGCGTGGGACGCACAATATGTTCACCGGGTATCGCCCCAGCCCGGCCCTTCAGTATCCCAGCATGGGGAGCGTGATCTCTCACGAGTATGGCCCGCGAAACAACTTGCCGCCGTACGTCTGCATCCCCAACCAGCCTAATGTTTATGCCGGGACCGGGTATCTGAGCTCGTCGTTCTCGCCGTTTTCGCTGGGTCGCGACCCGGCCGACAACGGGTTTCAGGTACAGGACTTGAACCTTCCGGGTGGGGTTGACGATAGCCGGTTCAAGTCGCGGCGGAGCATGCTCGACGCGGTCAATGGCTATTTCGCCGCTCGCGAGAAGAGCGACAACATCGCGGCCATGGATACCTTTTACGATCGGGCCTACAGCCTGATCAGCTCTCAAAAGGCGCGCGAGGCCTTTAACATTAATGCCGAGCCGGCCAAGATCCGCGACGAATATGGCCGTCATCCCGCGGGTCAGCGGCTCTTGTTGGCCCGGCGGCTGGTCGCGGCCGGAGTTCGCATGGTCACGGTCGAGTTCGGTGGCTGGGACTATCACACCCAGATCGCGGGCCAGATGAATAGCCAGGTGCCTCCGCTCGATCAGGCGTTCGCGTGCTTGATCAACGATCTCGAGCGATCGGGGCTGCTCAAGCGCACCCTGGTCATGGTGTCCAGCGAATTTGGCCGCACGCCCAAGATCAACAAGGACGCTGGCCGCGACCACTGGCCCAAGGTCTTCAGCGTCGTCCTGGCGGGGGGCGGGGTCAAGCGGGGCTATATCCATGGTGCCTCCAACGCCACGGCCAGCGAGCCCGAGCGCGACCCGATCGGACCTGAGGACCTGGCGACGACGGTCTACAGCCTGCTCGGGATCGTGGCCGACAAGGAGCTCATGGCCCCGGGTAATCGCCCGATCGAGATTGTCGACAATGGCAAGGTCGTCAAGGAACTCCTGGCCTGACCGCCGCTCGGGCCCACGACACCCACGGGGAGACCGCAACATGCCTGGTCGAGTTCGTTTCAGCGCGTTTTTGCTCGCATTCGTGATCGGCGGCTCGCTCCAGGCGGCCGGGCCGTCGCTCACCGCCGTGCGCCCGCTGGGGGGTCAGCGCGGGACCGAGGTCGACGTCGTGCTCTCGGGAGCGCGGTTGGCCGACGCCCGGGAGATTTTCTTTTACCAGCCGGGCATCACGACGGTCTCGATTGTCAAGCTCGACGACAACAGCGTGAAGGCGCGGTTCAAGATCGCGCCCGATTGCGCGGTCGGCTTGCATGATTTGCGGGTGCGAACGGCCACCGGGGTGAGCGAGCTGCGGACCTTTAGCGTCGGGGCCTTGAAGGACGTCGCCGAGGTCGAGCCCAATAACGACTTCACCAAGCCCCAGGTTATCCCCTTTAACGTGACGGTCAACGGGATCGCCGACAACGAGGACGTCGACTATTACGCCATCGAGGTCAAGAAGGGCGAGCGCGTTTCCGTCGAGGTCGAGGGGCTGCGGCTGGGAGTGACCGAGTTCGACCCCTACGTGGCGATCCTGAATTCCAAGCGGTTCGAGATCGCCGCGAGCGATGACGCGGCCCTGGCCTGGCGAGACGGATGCGCTGGCGTGATCGCCCCGGAGGACGGTAAATATATCATTCAAGTGCGTGAAAGCGCGTACTCTGGCAATGGCGCGTGCCTGTATCGTGCCCACATCGGCCATTTTCCTCGCGCGACGGCGGTCATTCCCGCCGGCGGGCGAATTGGCGAGGAGGTCAAGATCCGCTGGATCGGCGACCCCGCCGGGGAGGCCGCGACGGTTTTCCAGACCCCGAAAACCGTTGTCAACGATTTCGGCGTCTTGCGCCAGGACGCCAAGGGGGTCTCGCCATATCCCAACGTGTTTCGCGTCTCGGAGGTGGGGAATGTTCTTGAGCAAGAGCCCAATGACGACCACGCCCACGCGACCCCATTCACGGCCCCCATGGCCTTGAACGGCGTGATTGAAAAGCCCGGCGACATCGATCATTTTGGTTTCAAGGCCAACAAGGGCGAGGTTTACGACATTCACTGCTACGCTCGGCGGATTCGCTCGCCGCTCGACCCGGTGATGTATCTGGGCAAGAAGGGGGGCGGGGCGATGCTGGGGGCCGACGATTCCATCGGTCCCGACAGCTATTTTCGCTTCCAGGCGCCCGAGACGGCGGAATTCGTGATCTGGCTGGTCGACCAGCTTGGCAAGGGGGGCCCCGATTACACCTATCGGATCGAGGTGACGCCCGTCAGGCCGACCCTGACCATGACAACAAGCGCTGAGCAGATTCCGCTGGGGACGGGCGTGATGTCCGTGGCTGTCCCTCGTGGCAACCGCCAGGCGATCTTGCTCCTGGGCAATCGGGCGGATTTCGGTGGCGAGCTTGCCGTCTCGGTCGCCGGGCTGCCGGCGGGCGCGACCGCGACCGTACCCAATATCGCCGCCAGTCAGGTCGTCGTGCCCGCGGTCTTCGAGGCCAAGGCCGACGCGCCGATCGCGGGATCGTTCGCGACCGTCACGGGAAAGCCAATCGACGAAAAGGTCCAGGCCGCGTCGACGTTTCAATCCGAGGCCGTCCTGGTCTTGGGTCAGAACAACGTCAACGTCTGGTCGCGCAAGGTCGACCGGCTCGCCGTCGCAGTCACCGAGGA
>JAKBAP010000293.1 GCA_021808995.1 Planctomycetota bacterium
CGAGCTCGCTCAATTGTTACTCGACCGCTGCACTCTCCGGGCACCGTTCGCGGGGATGGTTGTCGCCGTGCCAACGACCATCGGGCAGTTCGTTCTCAAGGGAACGGTGATCGCGGAGCTCGCCGACGTCTCGAGCCTCAAGGCCAAGCAACCCGTCGATCGTCGCAAGGCCGCGGTTGGAGGTAAACTCATCCTTGAGATCGAGGATCGAACGCTGGAGGGGACGATCCAGGCGGTGATTCCGTTGCCCGAGGATTATTTCGTGCTCCGCGAGCTGGCCACGCCCTACGCCATGGCCTGGGTGTCAGCGCCCAACTTCAAGGGAGACCTGGTGCCGGGCCTGCGGGTTCGATCGGTGGGGGTCCCCAGGGGACCGGTCGCGGTCGTGGCCAAGGTGGCCCTCAAGCCCGACGATCATGATCCCAGCGGTCGCGTCGTCCAGGTCATTCGCAACGAATACGTGGTCAACGTTCCGGTCCAGGTCCTCGGCGAAATCGGTCCTGAGCGAGTGCAAATCACGGGGGCGCTTCGGCAGGCTGATTCCTTGGTGGTGGCGTCGTCGTCGCCCTTGCTTTCGGGGACCCTGGTCCGATTTGAAACCGGGCCGGGCAAGGTCGAGGGGGTCGCCCCCAACCCACGCATGGGGGGCTCGAGCGCGCTCCTGGGCGGGGGCGGGGAATCGTCGGCACGGGGCGCGGTCATCTCGGGCGGAGGAAGCCCGCCACCCGGATCGGTCACGCCGGCCACGCCGGCTCGCCGTCGGCCAGGTACCCAGCCCCGTGGTGGCTCGTCAGCGCCTTTCTAGGCTCTCGCGGGCGTGATCTCTCGCTCGGCAAACACGACCGACAGCGCGTCAGTCGGACTTCGCCAGGGGCCGCGAATTGGCCGTCCGCCAGCTCTTGGCTCCTCCCTCGGGCATGGCCGCTCGCAGGCCCAGGCGCGTCATCCGGCAAAACGAAAGGTCAAAATCGCCCCTCCAGCCCGGCCGATGATAGTCGGTGGGATACAGCAGGAAAACCGCGGCCGAGACCAGCGAACAGACCCCCAGCCGACCAGCGGTTTTCCAATCAGCCTGCCCGCTGTTCCCCCTCGCTCCCACAACGACCAGGACCAGCAAGGCCGGGATGTAATGCAGCACGTAACCCTGCGAGCCAAAGTGGACGAGCAGGTGCGTGAAAAGCGCGGGCAAGACGGTCAGTGCCAGGAAATACAACCGCCGCCGCCCGTCCACGCTCGCCGCGAGCCGAATCAGTCCCAGCGGGATGAAGACCAGCCCCAGGCCCAGTGTCCACGGAAGCGCGATCCCGAGTTTCAGGCTGTATCGTACGGGCCCGTCGAGCAATCCCAGGTTCCAGACGGAATTCAGATAGCCCGCGTGATAGGCGAACGCAGCGCTTTTTTCTCGATACCGTGCCCAGCCGCCGACATCGTTGAGCATAAGGCTGAACCAGGCGGTGAAAACCGCGATCGCGAGTATTCCCGCGGCGATCGCGCGGACCCATCGATGCCGCCAGAGAATCGCCGCGAGGACGGGGAGCCAGAGAGTGAGCACGTCCGATCGATAACCGGCCCCGAGCGCGAAGACCAAGGCCGCGGCGTAGGGATGGGCCCTGGACGGCCGATCGAGATCCCGCCAGGCAATGCCTAGGAGTAGCGAGCCGATCATGACGATGGCCGTATAGTTGGCCGCGATCGCTCCATTGCCCCAAAACACCGGCCCGACCGCGAGCAATCCGGTCGCCCCGGCGGCGGTCCAGCGATCCGCGAACCCACGAAGCAACCACCAGACGGAGACCAAGGCACCCCAGCTCGTCGCCATGTCGAGCCAGATAAAGCCCCGATACGCGTCCCCCACGACCATCCCCGCGCACCGCGCCAGGGTCAAGAACAGCGTATGATGCATCGGGAACCAGCTTGCTCGAATCAATTCAAGGAAACCGAATTCGTCCGATTCGATGGGTTCGATCCGAGCGACGGGCAGGCGGGTCGCGACCACGAAAACCAGGCAAATGCCGATCGCCCACGCCAGTTCACGGAGGGGTGGATCAGACCACGCGAGTGGCGCGGAGGGTCGGGATTCACGGGGCGTCCTTGCGTTCATCGACGGGCTCCTACCCACCGAAAATCAGGCTGACATCCAGGACCATTACCATAATCGGAATCGGTCCGGGGCCGCAAGCGGCATCGGCCGGCGTGGTCATGGGCCGTACGAACCGCTCCCCTTGGGCCTGCGCAGGTTGGATGCGATCAGCCGGCCGGCCGTGCCCAACTGGCTCGCCAGCCGGCTCAGGGTCGAACGATCGGAGACCGAGCGGAGCTCGCGAAGGAGCGCGACCCGATCGGCCTTGGGAAGAACGTGCGAGAGCGCTTGGCCGAGCAATCGAAAGGCCGGGGTGGGGTCGGGCCCGATCTCGACGAATTCAACCGACCCGGGGGGAAAGATCATCCGAAGGGCGTCAAGCCGCGCGAGGACGAGCGAACGCTCGGTGGGGTCGGGGTACGGGCTCGCGAGACCGTGGCCGATCAGGATGATCGGTGGTGGAATCCGATGGGAATGCTGTGTGAAATAAGCCGACCAGTCGTGAGCGAGGCTTTGGACGACGGCGTCGCCGGCCGCCGGCAAATCGAGCTCGCAGAGGATCAGGTCCGCGGCAAGCGCGGTTTTCAGGGCGTGTTCGCGGCCTGCCCGATCGCGACGAGACGCCGGCGCTGTCGCGGGCAGGCAGCCCTGGGCATCAACCCATGAGGCCGACGCGAGCCGCTCGAGCGCGGGCGCTCCCAGGCCGAGATCGGCCGCCTCGGGGCCCGCCCCCGCGAGTCCCTCGCGCAGCCGCCCGACAAGCCCCGAGCCCGAGCGATCCATGAAGGCGACAATCAGACGAGGAGGAGGCTCATGGGCTTCCTTCGCCCACGATACGCCACGGGTCAGACGGCGATACTGAAGCGAGCCCGACGCGAGCCGGCCGCTCAAGAGCTCAATCAAATGCATTCCCAGCCGGTTCACGTAGGCCTCGAAAAACCATCGCAAGATGTTCTCTTGTGTCGATCTCCACGCCGGCTTCACGATCCATTCTCGCGCGCCCAACCGCGCCAGCCCGCTGACCGGATTGATTAGCGGCAAGAGGTACGAATAGATGTCGTTTGCCTTGTTGGCGTAACCAGCGGCCTGGACGGCCTTTCGCCAATGCGACAGCGTGATCAGATCGCCGCCGGGAATTTGCCGGCAGAGACCAGCCAGGTCCTCGGACGCAAGCTCAAGGGCGGTCAAGAGCTCGATCAGGGGGATCTGGTCAAGCGGAGTCTCGCTGTTGGGATGATAATGTTCGGCGAGCTTGCGCAAAAGGGTCTGGCCGGCGTCAAGATAGACCTCGGGACCCAGAAGGGCTTGCTGACGGAGCGACTCTCCACGTTGGGATTCATTCGCGACGATCGACCAGGCGGTCCTGTCGAGGGGGGTGAAGGTCTGAGGCTCGTCCCAATCCAGGGGTGGAATGATCGACCTGGGTGAATCGGACCACCTCCTCGCCAGCAGGGAAAACACCGCTCCCGTGGCGATCCAGACAAGGGCCGCCGCCGTCGTGGCGAGCCATCCCCGCTGCCAGATCCAGAGCATCCCTAGACCCGCCTGGATGAGGAATGGCCCCAGAAAGAGCGCCAGTAGAATCCAAGCCTTCAGCCGCCAGCCTCGGTCCATGCCCGCCCCCTCCCGGCCGTCTAGCCTCGGAGCTTGGCCCCCAGCCGCTCGCGGCAGGCCGTCGTGACGGCCTCGATCGCGCGATCGACCTCGTCCCCAGTGAGTGTTCGTTCGGAGCGGCGAAAGATCATGCCAAAATGAACGCTCTGTTCCCCCTCGGCCAGTCCCCCGCCCCGGAAGGTGTCGAGATAGTCGACCGATTCCAGGATGTCTCCCGCCGCCTCCCGCACAACCGATTCCAGTTTGTCCCAGGTCCGTTCCGTGGCGAGGACCAGGGAAAGGTCGCGCGAGACTGGGGGATACTGTGGCGGCGGGGTAAAGGGTGGGACAAGTCTCGCGCGGGCTTCGATGAGGTCAAGGTCAAGCTCGGCCGCGGAGCACGGTCCGCGCAGGTCCATCGCCCCCCGCTGGCTGGCCGCGACCTCGCCCAGGTAGCCCAGGACCTCGCCTCCCAGCCGTAGCTCGGCCGACCGCCCGAGCTCAAAAAGGGGCGAATCCACGGGATGAGCGCTCAACCCACCGGTCACGTGAAGACGCTCGAGCAGGGCCTCGACGACCCCCTTGAGCCTCCGAAAATCACGGCCCGTCACGAGACCTAGCCGCGTCGGTTGGTTGGGGATTTCCCGGTCGCCACGGGGGAGATAGACCTGGGCGATTTCGAAAAGCTCGGCCTCGCCGCGCCCGCGGGCCTCGTTATAGGCCCGGGCCGCCAGCAGGCTGGGGGCGATGGCCATTCGCAGAGAGCTTTCGCGCTTTCGGCTCGCGTGGTCGACCCGCAACGGGGGCGCGGTCGACTCTGGCCCAACGCCAAGCGCCAGCCGCTCGTCGACCAGGCTAAACGTCGCCGCCTCGTCGAAACCACAGCCAATCATCGCCTCGCGAGCCGCCGATTCCACGCGCTCCCGTCGGGAGCGGGTCGCGCTCGTGAGCGCCACCGCCCGATCGCCCGGAATGTGGTCATAACCATGAAGCCGGGCGACCTCCTCGATCAGGTCGATCTCGCGCTCAAGGTCGGGCCGCCACGAAGGGGCGATGACCTCGATCTCGCCCGCGCGCTCGCTCGCCGGCGCGAGCCCCAGCCGCGTGAGCAGCTCACTCGCCCTGGCCAGGCTGATCGGCACGCCCAGGATTCGCTCAATCGCCGCCTCCCGAAGTCGGATCACGAGCCGATCCACGATCCCTTCGCCGTGGTCGATCACCCCAGGATGGAGCGTTCCCCCCGCGATCTCCACGACGAGCTGGGCGCATCGCCTGCTGGCCCAGTCGACGACCTCGGGATCGATCGGGCGCTCAAAACGAAAGCTGGAGGGGCTAAACAGGCCAAGCGCCCGAGACGTCGCCCGAACGCTTCCCGGGTCGAATCGGGCGGCCTCGATCAGGACATTTCGCGTCGTGGGATTGATCTCGGTCTCGGCCCCTCCCATCACGCCGGCCAGGCCGACGGGGCGAGCGGCGTCGGCGATCACGAGCATGGCCGGGTTGAGGTCGTAGACCCGGTTATTGATGGCGATCAAGCTCTCGCCGGGCTTCGCCTTGCGGACCATCAGCCGCTTTTCCGCGAGCCGATCCAGATCATAGGCGTGGAGCGGCTGTCCACATTCGAACATCACATAATTGGTGATGTCGACGATGTTGTTGATCGACCGCACGCCGATCGTCTCGAGCCGTTTCTTGAGCCACCAGGGGCTCTCGCCGACCCTGGCCCCACTCACCACCCGCGCGGTGAAGCGCGGGCAGAGCTCGGTCGCCTCGACATCGACGGACGTCAGCTCCGAGGCCGGCCTGCCGCGGGTCGCGGGCCGCGGGTCGGGAAATCGCGGCGATCGCTCGAGCAAAACCCCAATCTCACGCGCGATCCCAAGGTGGCAAAGGCAATCCGAGCGATTGCTCGTGACCTCAAGGTCGATCGCCAGATCGCCCCCGACGTCCGAGATCGATTCGAGATTGAGCCCCGAGAGGGTGAGCCGCTCGGCCAGGGCCTCGACCGGAAGGTCGAGCTTCAGATACTCGGTCAGCCAGTTCCAGCTCACGATCATCGCGCGTTTGCTCGCATCCAGGGTTCGATCATGGGGCCGCCGGTTCGTTCCTGGGCTCCGCCGCGACCGGTCCAGCCCCCCTTCGCGACCACGCCCAGTACACCGGCAGACCAGCCAGCACGATCAGGAAGCCCATCCCCGAGGTCGTCGGTTTCAAATAAATGAAATCGGCCGCCAAGAACACCGCCAGGCCGATGTAAATCACCGCCGGCAAGGGATAGGCGATCGTCCGATAGGGACGCTTGAGCCAGGGTGCCTTGATCCGCATCGCCACCACCGCCCCGACCATCAGCGAGTAAAACATCACGTCGACCGGAATCACATATTCTAGGAGCTCGTTGTAGAGATTGCCAAACTTGATGACCCCGGCCTGGTCGGTCGCGGCCGTTACCGGCAGGGTCAAGAACGCGGCCCAGAGACCCTGCGCCAGGAGCGCGGCCGCCGGTGCCCCCTTGCGATTCAGCCGCGCGGCCGCGCGAAAAAAGAGCCCGTCACGCGCCATCGCGTAGTAAATCCGAGCGCCCGCGAGCACAAGGCCGTTCACGCAGCCAAAGGTCGAGATCAAAATCGCCCCCGCCATGACCTTGGCCCCGGCCGGGCCCAGGATCGCCTCCAGCGCGGCCGTCCCGACCCGGTCGTTAGGCGCGTTCGCGATCCCGGAATAGGTGAGCGTCACCACGTAGGCGAAGTTCGCCAGCACGTAAAGCACCACCACCGAGAGCGTGCCAACCATCAGGGAGATCGGGAATGTCCGCCCCGGGTCCTTGACCTCGCCGCCGGTGAACGTCACGTTGTTCCATGCCGACTGCGAAAACAGCGGCCCGATCATCGCGCTACCCAACAATAAAACGAGCGCGGGCGCTCCCTCCAGGGGCAGGCCGGGCGACGCGGTTTTCGAGCTCCAACCATTGGCCGCGCTATTCCACCACGAGGCCGTATAGGCCGCGCTCTCGGTATTCCAGCCCCAGAAGAGCCCGAGCACGATCAGGCCCATAAGGGCGGCCGTCTTGGTGAA
>JAKBAP010000294.1 GCA_021808995.1 Planctomycetota bacterium
CCGATCTGGGGCGTATCTCAACGTCCTGGCCGCGCGTCAGACCCTCCGTTTCGCGGAGCAGAGCACCAAGGGGCTCGCGGATCTGGAGGCGCGGACACGCCAGCTCTTCAAGGGAGGCTCGACCACCGAATCGGAATGGATCCGAGCAAGGATCCAACTGCGGACCGCGAAGCTCGGTTTTTCCGACGCGCAGGCATCGCTGCGCAAGGCGAAGCTCGACCTGGGCGCGCTCATGAATTTGACCAACGCGGAATCGCGCGTGCTCGAACTCCGGGGCTCCATCATCGACAACTCACCCGCCCCCCCCGCGCTCGAGGAATTGGTGAAGCTGGCGCTTGATTCGCGTCCCGATCTCGCCTCGTTTCGCCTGGGACTCGGCCGGGCCAAGGCCGACGTTCGGTTGGCGAAGGCCAACGCGTTCAACGACGTGTATTTGCTTTATCAACCGTATACCTTTCAAGACAACCAACCGTTCGGGCTCAAGAGCACCTATGGCTGGGCGGTCGGCATGACCGTCACTCTTCCCGTCTTCAACCGCAATCAGGGGGGGGTGCAACGGGCCAACCTGAATGTCACGCAGACGGAGATCGAACTCGCCGATCTTGAAAGGCAGATCCAAATCGACGTCGAGAAGGCGGTCGAGGAATACAAGATCACGAGGCTCGAGGTTGACGAGCTTCGCAACCAGCTCGTGGCCGAGGCCCGGAAGGTGCGAGACGACGCTCGCAGGCTCTACCTCTCAGGCGAAACGAGCATCGTGGCCTACATTAACGCCGAGCTTGATTTCAATCAAGTCGCCAAGCAATATCTCGACACCGCGGTGCGTCATCGACAGAGCATGCTTTCGCTCAATACGGCCATCGGCCGTCGCATCCTCCCCTGACCCGTTGATCGGGGCCGTGCTCCACGGCTGTGTGGTGTTCCCGAGCGCCTCAATTTAGAATCATCTGGTGAGTTTTCGTCCTCCGCTAGGCCCGCGCACCATGAGGAAGGCCCGCCATGTCATGCCGTCCCAGGAGAGTTCCGTTGCTCATGGCGTTGCTCGCCCTGGGATCTGGTCTCGTCAAGGCCGACGAGCCTCGTGAAGGAGCCGGGTCGTTCGCTGGCGTGCCCCATTCCGTGTTTCTTCCCCTTGGAGAGATTAAGCCCACCGGATGGCTCAAGGACCAGCTTCGCATCCAGGCTGACGGGCTTTCGGGGCATCTCGATGAATTCTGGCCGGATATCAAGGAGAGCGCATGGTTTGGCGGCAAGGCCGAGGGATGGGAGCGCGTCCCCTATTGGCTGGATGGCCTGGTCCCGCTCGCCTACCAGCTCGATGATCCCGCGCTCAAGGGCAAGGTCAAGAAAGCGGTCGACGCGATTCTCGAACGTCAGCGACCCGACGGCTGGCTGGGCCCCGTCGGCGACAGCCAAAACCATAAGCCTTACGACGTCTGGCCGCTGTTTCCGCTCTTCAAGGCCCTCACCCAGTACCAGGAGGCGACTGGGGACCCGCGGATCGTCCCGGCCCTGATCAAATGCTGCCACAAGATCGACCAGGTCACCCGCGAGGAGCCGCTTTATAGCTGGGCCAAGTTTCGCGCGGCCGACTTGGCGGTCACCCTCTATTGGCTTCACGACCGGACCGGCGAGGGATGGCTTCTCGATCTGGCGCGGAGGGCGTTTCAGCAAGGGTTCGACTGGCGAGCCCATTTCGAGCCTTTCAAGTTCACGGAGGCGGTCAAGGGCAATTTCGACCTCGACAGCCACGGCGTGAATACCGGAATGGGGCTCAAATACGGTCCCCTGCGCTATCGCCTGACCCAGGACGAACACGATCGGGATTCGATTTTCACGATGCTCGCCGAGCTCGATCGTCGCCACGGCCAGGCGACCGGGATTTTTGGCTGCGACGAGCATCTCGCGGGTCGATCGCCGTCGCGTGGGAGCGAGCTTTGCACGGTCGTGGAGGCGATGTATTCGCTCGAGCTGGCCGCGACGGCGACGGACGACGCCAGGCTGGGCGACCGCCTCGAAAAGCTCGCCTACAACGCCCTTCCCGCGACCTTCAAGAAAGACATGACGGCCCATCAGTACGACCAGCAATGCAACCAGGTCATCTGCTCGGCAAAAGGCGAACATGTCTATGGAAGCAACGGACCCGAATCCAATCTTTACGGGCTGGAGCCTAACTTCGGCTGTTGCACGGCCAATATGCATCAGGGCTGGCCCAAGTTCGTCTCGCATCTCTGGATGAAGACCTCCGACGGCGGCCTGGCCGTGCTCGCCTATGCCCCCTGCGTGATCACGACCACGATCGACGGCGCGGATGTCAGACTCGAGGTCGAGACGGCGTATCCGTTTCGCGAGGAAATCACGATCACGTTCTCGGTTTCGAAACCGGTTCGGTTTCCAATTCATTTGCGGACGCCCGGCTGGGCGCGGGACGGACGCTTGGGAGCGCGGGGGGGCTCGAGCTCGGTCGTCAAGGAGAAAGGGCAATCGGGTTATCGCACGATCTCGCCCAGCGACGGACGCGAATGGAGCGGCACCAAGACCTTGACCGTATCGTTTCCCATGACCCCGCGAATCCAGGAACGGGATGGGGGGGCGGTGGCCATCGAGCGCGGGCCGCTGGTCTACGCCCTGGGGATCGAGGCGGAATGGCGTGAATATCGCGACCGCAAGGGGATTCCGTTCGCGGATTGGGAGGTTTACCCCAAATCACCGTGGAACTTCGCGATCGCCATCGATCGAGAACATCCCGAGAAATCCCTGCGATTCGTCGAGCACATCGTGGGTTCCCGGCCGTTTTCCCCCAAGGGAGCGCCCGTCGTCGCCACGGTCAAGGGACGTCGTCTGCCTGGCTGGACGATCGTGCGAGGGGCGGCCGCGCCGCCTCCTGGATCTCCGGTCGCCAGTGATTCGCCGCTTGAGGAGATCACGCTCATTCCCTATGGCTGCACCGACCTGCGAATCGCCGAATTCCCGACCCTCAAGCGTCCCTGAGTCCCCATCGATCTCCCCTTTTTTCCGACGATCGAAGGTCCGAAATCATGAGCTCCGACGATTCGTTGATGGAGAGTCATGCGTCGGTTCGATCGAGGTTTCGCACGTCGATCGTCTGGAAACTGACGGGGTTCGTGGGGGTGACGGTCGCGATCGTGGGGGGGGTGTTGATCTGGGTGGCGTATCTGGCGACGAGCCTGATCCTCCAGGACCAGATCCGGGAACGGCTGTCGACGATCGCGGCGGATCGTCAGGAGATCTTGACCAAGAATCTGCGAGAGCGGGTTGAGCAGGCGGATCGGATCGCGAAACGGGCGCGGGTGCGGCAGCTCCTGGCGCAGCACGCGGGGGGCGCGCTCGATCCGCGTCGCTTTCAGGTCGAGACGGAGGCGTTGCTGTCGGCGGCGCGGAGCGCGGCCCCGGGTACGTTGGCGGTGTGGCTCGAGGACGACCAGGGTCGGCGGTTGACGGCCGTCGGATCGGAGCAACTGATCGCCTCGTTCCTGGGCACGCGACCTTGGGCACCGAACGGGCAAAACACAGCCGGCTCCCCACGGAGGTTCGGCGAGATCTACACGGCCCCGTTTCGCGCTGTCGTTCGAGGGGCGGAGGGGCGGGTGCTGGGCTCGGTCGTCCTGCTGGCGGATTTTGGACCGACGCTCGAATTCTTGATCGACCCCCACGGCATGGGTGACACGGGCGAGGTCTTGGTCGGCATCGCGGAGGGGACCACGATCCGGCTGCTCTCGCCACCGCGGCTGGGGCCGCGACTCACCGAGCTTCCTCCGGCCGGGCTCGCTCCCCTTGAGGCGGCCATCGCCGGCCAGTTCGGGTTTACCCAGACCAACGACTACCGTGGACACAACGTGCTGGCCGCGTATCGGCCGCTTGGGATGGATCGGGTGGGCTGGGGGATCGTGGCCAAGATCGATTCCCTGGAGGCCGACGAACCGGTCGCGCGGCTGCGGGGATTGCTCCTCACCTTGGGGGGATTCGCGCTTTTGATTGGTCTGGCCACGTCCAATCTGATCGCGCGTGGGTTTTCCCGGCCGATCCGCCGTCTCGCGCGGACGGCCAGGGCCGTGGCCGGCGGCGACCTGGCGGTTCGATCGGAGATCACCTCGCGCGACGAGATCGGCGAATTGGGGCTTGTCTTCAACCGAATGACCGAGGAGCTGGGCCGGTCACGGGCGAACCTCGAGGCCAGGATCCACGAACGAACCCGCGAGCTCGAGGCGGTCCGAGATCTGCTCGACGCCTTTTTTCGGATCTCAACCTCGCGACTGGACGCTCAGAACATCGACAAGACGTTTGACTCGGTGCTGCGGTTTTGCTCGCAGCTTGGCTATGACCTGGCGATGATTTCCCTGGTGGATCGCGAGTCGGGGGTGATCAGGGCCGTGCGCGCCGCCGGGGCGATGACCGAGATCATCGATCAGACCGTCAGGCCGCTGGATAGCGACGACGTACTGGCCGTGGTCGTTCGCGAGGGGCGGCCGATTTTGATCGCGGATTCGCGGCTCGATTCTCGCTGTGATCAGGCCGCCATCGAGCGCTCGGGCATTCGCGGGCAGTTTATCGTGCCGCTGGTGAGCGACCAGGTCTTGGGGGCGTTGCAGGTTGCGTCGTCGTCTGTTCTCGAGCTGGCTCTGGTCGATCCCCGACCGCTGGAGACGCTGGCCAGCCACACGGCCCGGGCGCTCGCGGGGTTGAGCCAGCTTGAGGAGATCCGCCGACTGAACCAGAGCCTTGAGGAACAGGCCCGGGAGCTTGCCCGCGGCCAGGCAGCGCTTCGCGAGCAGACGCGGATTTTGCGGAGCGTTCTCGACTGCATGGGCGACGGGCTCGTGGTGGCCGATGAGCGGGGGCGGTTCTTGGTCTTCAATCCCGCCGCCGAGCGCATCCTGAGGCAAGGACCCACGACGGGTCCAAGCGAGGAGTGGTCGCGGACCTACGAGGTTTTTCTCCCGGATCGGGTAACCCCCTTTCCGACCGAGGATTTGCCGCTGAAGCGCGCGATGCGCGGCGAATCGATTGACGACGCCGAGCTCTACATCGCCCATCCTGACAGCGATGAAGGAACCTGGATCACGGTGAGCGGCCGGCCACTTCGCGATGATTCAGGCGCTCTTCAAGGGGGAGTGATCGCCTTTCACGAGATCACGAAGCGCAAGAAGGCCGAGAGCCGTCAGGCGGCCCAGTACGAGGCCACTCGCGCGCTGTCGGAAGTCGACTCTCCGGGCGACGCCTACGAACGGATCCTGGAAATCATCTGCCGAAAACTGGAATGGGATCGAGCCGTGTTCTGGCTGGTCGACACCCATGCGAAAAAACTGCGCCGAGGAACCCTCTGGAACCGAGACCGCATGACCACCGACGGTTCCGAGCCCCTCCACCGCGCGACCGTCCTCGACCTGGACGCGGGTTTGCCGGGGCAGGCGCTTGGCGAATCCCGGCCCCTCTGGATCGCGGACCTGACCACCCTGTCGGACCCGATCCCGAGGGACGTCTCCCTTGAGGCGGGCTATCGCGGTGCCTGCGTGGTGCCAATCTTGCTGCGGGGTGAATGCCTGGGCGTGCTCGAGGTCTTGTGCCGACGTCATCGCGCCCCCGATCCCGACATGATCGAGATGGTCTCGAGCCTGGCGACCCAGATCGGTCAGTTCATCGACCGCCGCGAAATGCGCGGCCGCGTGTTTCAGGCGGAAAAACTCGCCTCCCTGGGCATGCTCTCCGCCGGCGTCGCCCACGAAATCAACAACCCCCTCGCCTATGTCGTCAACAACCTGGCGGTCTTCGAGCGCGACGTTCGATTCCTGTTCACGCTGATCGATCTCTACTCCGCGGGAAACGAGATCCTCCAGGAAAAAAGCCCCGAGCTCCTGAACGAAATCCTCCAGGTGGCCGACGAGTTTGATCTTGAGTATGTACAATCACATATGTGTAAATTGATCGCGAGCACGCGACAGGGAATCAAGCGGGTCGCCGATATTGTCGAGAACCTGCGTGGGTTCGCCCGGCTTGATCAGGCGTCGGTCGATCAGGCGAATGTTCACGAGGCGATCAGCTCGGCGGTCGAGATGATTCGCGGTCGGCTCGATCGCCGGGGAGTGGTCATCGATCCGCGAGGCGAGACGCTCCCCATGATTCCCGGCTCGCCGACACAACTGAACCAGGTGTTTCTGAATCTGCTGGTGAACGCGCTTCAGGCGATCGAGGCCGCCGATCGCGATCGGGGTTGGATCACGATCACGACGGCTTCCCGTCAGGGGGAGATCGTGGTCGAGATCGGCGACAACGGATGTGGCATCCCCGACGAGGTCCTTCCCCAGATTTTCGACCCTTTTTTCACGACCAAGGCCGTCGGCGACGGGACGGGGCTTGGTTTATCGATCACCCACGGGATGGTCCAGGACCATGGCGGTCGGCTCGAGGTCGAGAGCACCCCGGGCCAAGGCTCGGTGTTTCGGGTCGTCCTGCCAACGTCCCGGCCAGGGTTTTGAGCCCCGGTGTTTCGGAGATTGAGAGGCAACGGACATGAACACACAAACTCTGATTCACGAATGGATGCTCGGCCGACCCTAGGAGTAGCTCATCTCGGTCTCGACCTTGGATTCCCCGGCGACACGGATTAACTTGTCGTACGTGAGCGTGGTCGGATCCATGGGCTCTCCACTGGCGCTCCAGAGACGGGCGCGAAAAATGTGGACGAGCCGGACTCGACCAGCATGGAT
>JAKBAP010000295.1 GCA_021808995.1 Planctomycetota bacterium
CCCACTCAAGTCAAGGAGGACGGTTAACCCGCCCACCTCAAATCAAGCTCATCCCGCGAGCAACCGCGAATGTTCCTCGGATCGCGAGACCCGATTCCAAGCCGGCCTGGCATGAAGACCCCCCCGCCCCGGTTGAGTGCGGAAGGCGACCCGGTTCATGACCCCAGGGAGGTGTCGCCGGCCCCCCCGTTGTCGCAAACCTGATCGTCAAGACTAATAGTTCGATCCGCGCGGCGTGGGACTTTAAGAACGGTCAGGCATGGTCCATCCGCCAATACCGCCCCTGACGCCTTTATCGCCTGGAAACCCCTTGCCAGTACTAGGAGTTACGACGATTAAGAATAACTAAGCAGTCGCCTAAAAATTCTCGATTCCGACGGCAAGCACGCCACGATTCACAAGCATCCATGCATTGGTGCCGTCCTTGCCGGTCGTCGGGGCGCGCGGAGACGCCCTGGGACCTCCAGAGGTACCCAGGGCGTCTCGATCAATCACGGTAAGTCTCTGTTACAGATCGCGAAACGGCGGAGCTCATGCTCGCCTTGGCTCCCGTTCGGGGGGTCAGGGATTGTCATCTCGCCGGAAGAGATCGAGAAAACGATCCCGCAGCGTTGGCGGTTCGAGAGCGGCTTTCTGGAGATCCTCGTCAGCCTTGGCGGGGGGGAGTGCAGGCAAGGAATCACCTTGGGCTGCATTATCTGGCGTGTTGGAGGTGTTGGTTTTTGGAGTCGGCGGCTTGGTCGGCGGCTCGGTGGAGCGGGTGGAGGCAGGTTCCTCGTCCCGACTAAAAAATCCGAACAGACCCCGACGGCGAGTGTGCTTGGAGTCATGGCTGGCGCGCGAGAGGCTATCGTCGCGCTTGGCGGTGATGTCTTTTCCCAGCACCGCTTCCAGGTAGAGCCGGCTCGAGGCGGGGACGGCGTCGATGATCAGCGCACCCGAGAGATTTTTTTGCTGATAGGCCGCTTCCAGGATCGTGACCAGCTCGGGATAGGAGGCCCCCAGGTTGGCGGTCCTGCGCAGGATATCCGCGAGGTCGAGGGTGGTCGAGACCTTGGAGTCACCGTCCTCGGAGCGGCTCGGCACGATCTTGCTGATCTCGATCGCGTCGTCGTGGTCGGCGGCATTGAGCAGATACGGCCCAGTTCCCAGCACGATGGGGGGGAGCAGTTTTTGCTGACGACCGAAGATCACGATTTCCGATCGGCGGCTCCGTGAGACGTGGACCAGGGGCGGTCCCTCGGAATCCACCACGTAGAGCCAGAAGGGATCGTCGATGGCCTGGCGCTGATGGTTGTTCGCGGCGATGATCGCCAGGGCCAGCCGGTCGGGGGTTTCCTCGTTTTCCTCGGTCTTGGGCTGATCGAGCACCCGAACGCGACCCAGGAAGGGATCGCTGGGGTCGAGCGTGCGGAGCGCGTTGAACGCGCCATAGCGTACCCCAACGTCGGCATTGTCCATCAGCTTTCGCAGCTTCAGGTGGGACGCGGGCTGATCCATTGAGGACAAGGCCGCCAGCGCGTAGACCCGAAAGTCGGGATTCGAGACGACGGCCTCGCCCAGAATCTCGACCCCCGTCGTCTCGCCGAGGTAGGCCAGCGATTCAGCCGAGAAAAAGCGAACCTGGGGGTGGTTGCTCTTGAGTCCGGCCGTGAGGGCCTCGATGGCTGTTGTCCCCATGCCCTCGAGTTTCATGGCGGCGACGCCGGCCGTCTTGGGTTCAAGCAGTTCCTTGGACCAGTCGCCGAGCCTTCGCGCTTGCAGCTCGGGGCTCTCGAGGACCGGTAGATACTGGACCACCCGGAAGAAGTGATCTTGGTTCTGGTGGTAAATGTTGGGGACCTTGAGCTCGAGATAGCTATCGGTCTTGGCGTTGACCGCGCCTTTTTGATGGCCGTTCTCGGTCTGATGGAACCGCTGGTTGACGACGTCCTCGAGCAATTTGGACGTGCGGAAGCTCTTGCGATTGTTTTTGATGGCCAGGGTAAAGGGGTTGTCTTTCTTGACTCGTCCACCCCCCAGGACACGCCCGACCTTGGGGTCGTTGGGGCGGGTCGGGGTCCCGATCATGATCGGGCCTTGCGCCAGCGCGAGGTCCTGCCCCCCCTTGGGTGTATTGCCGGCCAGCAGGACTTCGCGCAGCCGGGTCATGAGCAAGTATCCGCCAGCCAGGCTCTTCGTGCCGCAGGCCGGTGGCACTTCAACCTGGACGTCCAGCCGGTCGGTGGGGTTGACACCGATCGGGATCGTGAGCGTCACCAGGACCATCGAGACCCGGGGGTCGGCGAGCAAGCGATCGGGGTGAGGCACGCTGGCCTTGCTCATTTCATCCACGAGCTGCTTGCGCCACCATGACGGCGGAGGGTCGGCCCCGGTGTTGTCGAGACCCATGACCAGGCCCACGCCCTCGACCTTCATCTCACCTCGGCTCACGACAAAGGCCAGGTCGCCGACGGTCTCCTGAGCCTTGGGCGGCGGCGGTTCCTTGCGCTTTTTGACGGGCCCAGCGCCAATCGGGGCGACCAGGAACAGGATCGCGCAGACGACAATAAACGCCCGATGGCCTCGGGTCGGTCCAGGAAAAATTCGACGCATTGACCAGCCTCCTTGCGCAGCATCGGGGAGAAACCCCGGACCCAGCTCGAGAACCGAGCCGTGTCATTCGCGTTCCGCCGCGGCGGACTCGCCCACGTCCCTGTGTGGCGAACAATCGTGAATCAAGAAGACCCACGAGCGCGGGCAGGCTATCCCGAGCCCCCTCATGGGTCAAGAGTGATTCCCAAAAAACCAAGAATCCCCCCTCCAGATCCGCCCAGCCTGGCAACCCGGCCCTGGATCGAGTAAAAAAGAGTGTGTTGAGCATACGTGCCGAGCTTCACCCGCCCGAGCGAGCCAATCGTGGGGAAAATGCACATAGGCCTGACGGACCATATCGAGGGTCCGCGAGACCGCCCCACGGCGGCCATCCTGGGCGAAGTCGCCGAACTGGTCATGCTCGCCGACCGCCTGGGCGCGCGGTTCGCGTGGTTTACCGAACATCACGACCACGTTCACGAAGGGCACCTACCAACCCCCCTGCTCCTCGCCCTTCACCTCGCCGGCCAGACTCACAAGATCCAACTCGGAACGGCGATCATCTGCCTCAATCTGCACCATCCGCTCGACATCGCCGAGCAAACGGCCGTCGCCGACCTGCTCATGCGGGGACGGCTCGCGCCGGGATTCGGCAGCGGGAGCACCCCCGGCGAATTTCGCCTTTTTGGCCTGGCCGAAACCGCCGACCAGGAACGCCACGCTCGCTTCGCCGAGGCGCTCGCGATCATTCACGACGCCTGGCGCGGCCAGATCGGCGATCCGGCCACCGACTCCAGCCCGGAATTCTTCCAGGTGCCGGCGCATCGGCCCTTGCCTGTCGCGTCCGCGGATCTCTGGAGCCGAACCTGGATCGCGGTCAATAGCGTGGGCTCGGCCCGAATCGCCGGAACGCTCGGGCTCAATATGCTCTTTTCGCATCTCCGCACGCCTGCCCAGTATCGCCAGTACGCCGAGACCTACCGATCCGCGGGAGGGAACGGACTGATCGCCGCCAATCGCCCGGTCTTCGTTGGTCCCGACGACGCCACGGCCTGGGCCCAGGCCGAGCCCGCGCTGCGGCGGCTCTGGAGACGCTTCCAGGCCGAGGGAAAAATCCCCGCGGACATGCCGGAATCCGACCAGCTTCCCGACCTCGCGGGTCATCCCATCAACTTCATCATCGGCGGCCCCGAATCGGTCGCGCGACAGCTCCGCGAGCTCTGGTCGTTCGTCCCCTTTGACGTCGCGAATGTCGAAGTCCGCTGGGCCGGGCTCGATCACGACCAGGTGTGCGACAGCATGCGGCGGCTCATGGAGCAGGTCATGCCCCTCGTGAACACCCATGGCCAACCGGCACTAACCCTCGCGCGAAACAGCACGGCCTGAACCCGATCGAGAGGCTCTCGAACCCAGGGACTGGCCGTGCTCGGGTTCCGTCGTTCAATCCTTGGCTTGCGACTTCGATTTCTTGAGATCGCCGAGTTCCTTGATCAGTCGGTCCATCTTCGTTTCCAGCTCTCGAAGACGACGGTCCTGGTCGGAGGGGGGAGAGCCTCCTCCCATTCGCGACATCCGTTGCGCCATCACTTCGGCGGACCCCTGTGGCTGGTCCGCTCCCGGCCGAAATCCGGGCGAACCTCTGGTTCGGCCGCCCATCATTGAGCTCATCATGCCCGCGGAGCTCGTGGGCTGATCGGGTCTTGCTGGTGGCTCAGGCTGGTCCTTGAACACGATGGGTGGATCGAACGGATCCAGATCCACTGGGTTTCCAGAGGGTACGGACCGGTCCAGGGGCACGATGCGACTCCGTGCCTCGTCTCGAGGCTCCGCCCGCGGCCTCCCGCCCCGTTCGAACATCTCGAGCCTTCGCTTGGACTCGAGGAGTTGCCGCTTGAGCTCGGCGATTTGCCTTCGGGCCTCACGCAGTTCTCGGTTGGCCTGGCCGAGCTCGCCGCCGCGATCTCGAGGCCGTTCATCCCGTCGATCTGGCCAAGGCCTTCTCCCGGCTTCATCATCCCTTGGAGCCGCCACGCCGAGATCGTCCTGTTCTTGGTCACGCCGATTAATCAGTTCACGGAGCGCATTTCTGGCCTGGTCCCACGCCTCGCGCGCCCGGCGCTCGGCTGGTCCCCCGCCTCCCGCGGAGCCGCGCGGTTCGTCCGCCGCCCGGTCGAAGGCGTCGAGCATCGCCTCGTGTGAGAAATCGTTATCTCCGAGGGATTTGTAGAGCTGCTCCACTACACTCGCCAGTGCCTTTCGCATCTCCTTTCGCACGGGTTCTGGCTCTCTCATGAGCGGAGCGAGGACATCCCTGGCCTCCCTTTCGAACCGGGCGGAGCCCTCTTGCTGTTTGAGGCCGTGGTCTGTGAGTGGAGTGGCGCGTCGCGTGATATCCGGCGGCGGAAGCGGTGCCTCGGGGGCGGGCGGCCGTTCCTGCCGACCCCAGGACGGCGACAAGGGTAGGAACAAAGCCGTCCAAGCCAGAACGGCGAGCCGGGCGGGCCGGTGGAGTCTGAGCAAGCCCCTTGCCGGGATGATCATGGAAAACCTCCGCTTCAAGAGGAGAGGATGTATCCACCACGTTCGCTCAGGACGTTGTCCCTCACGTGCACGATCAGGGTAATTCACGGGCTTTTCCCCGCCTGATCGTCGGGAAGCGAATCGCTGGCGGCTTCGATCGACTTACCACCAACATATTCTCACATCGCGCCAAACGGGTCAACAACCGGGTCCGCTCACACACGCAAGAAAACGCGATTTCGATAGAGATGATAAAGCAAAAGCCATTCGAGCGCGAGCGTGCCCAGGGGGATCACGACGGGCTTGAATTCGCCGGCGTGGCGGGCGAGGCCGCCCAGGATCTTTTGAGCCATCTCGTCGAACGGGATGAAATGGGTCGCCAGGTAGATCGTGATCGCGTTCATCCCGATCACGATCAGGAAAAACGCCCAGGCGCGGAGCTTGATCACGTCGATGACCGTGTAAAACAGGGAGAGCAAGATCAGGCTCCAGCCCCCCGCGATCAAGAGGTAAGAGCTGGTCCAGAGGATCTTGATGACGGGGAAAACATGTCCCCAGAGCGTTCCCAGTCCCAGGCAGGCGAGACCGGCGAGGGCGAGTCCCAGGGCCTTTAGCCATTTGCCCCGATTCGACAGGAGCCATTCGCCGGCGAAGACGCCGAGGAGCGCCGTCGCGACGGCCGGGATCGTCGAAAGCAACCCCTCGTTGTCGCCGTAACCATAGTACGACTCGTAAATCTTACCAGGCAGATAATGGCGATCGACGTAGCCGGCGAGGTTAGTCTCCTTACTGTAATCCCCGGCCTTTGATTCCGGCGATGGCACGAGCGCCAGCACCCCCCAATAACCGAGCAAGATCGCGATAACCAGAATCACGCGAGCGCGAGTCGTGAGAAAAAGATAGAAGAGCGCGGCCGCTCCATAGCAAATCGCGATCCGCTGAAGGACGCCAGTGATTCGCAGCGAGTCGAAATGGAACTGAAGCAGATTGTTGTAGAGTAGCCCGCAGAAAAACAAGAGCGCGACCCGTCGCGCGATCCGGCCGAGGGGAGCGCTTCGAGGATGGTCGCCGGTGGTGTATTTCCGTAGCGAAAAGGGGAGCACCACGCCAACCACGAACAGGAACAGTGGGAAGATCAGGTCGTAGAATCGAAATCCTTCCCAGTCGACGTGCTCGAATTGCTCGGCGAATCGCTCGCCATGGGGTCCTCCCCACCATTTGCCCAGCGCGTGGGCGACCTCGTCCCCTCCGACGATCCAGAACATGTCGAAACCGCGCAGGGCGTCGATCGAGGCCAATCGTTCGGGGATGGCCGGGCTCGGGGGAGCGTCCTTGGGCTCGCTGCTCATGTTTGGTTCTCGAGGTGCTAGGGCGGGCCTGGTCAGGAATCGCGTGGCCCGCGCGGGGTCTGACCACGCCCGGAGACGCGTGGCCACGCGGATCGAGTCAATGAAGACACGCCTCGGAAATGTGAGGACGCGACGGGGAGCATGGACGGTCGCGGTTTGATCACTTCCCAGGCGCGTCGTCGCGTCGCACGGATTCGGGGGTCGGGAAATTCGCGGGGATGGGGATGGTGACGCGGCCGGTGGCGGCCCATTCGGCCCCTCGCAGCAT
>JAKBAP010000296.1 GCA_021808995.1 Planctomycetota bacterium
AGTCGACCCCCTGATTGAGCTCCTTCAGGCGAATCCGGGGAGTCACCTCGACGATGACACGCTGGTTGGGCGGAGCGTCGGTGGCCAGCGCGAGCTCGATATGGGTGTCGCGGTCGGTGGGGTCGGTCGCCTCGCAGTTGCAGGTTTCCTTGCCCCCCATGTGAGCGTCGATCACGAACCCAACCACACGCGCGCCCCGGGTTCCATCGAATCGCCCTTCGTCGTCCCCAGGCGAGAGCATCCCGGCCAGGGTGACGGTCTCGTCGATGTCCCCCGCGTGGGGGCTAGTGAACCGGTTTTTATCACGATTCAGGGCCTTGACGGCCTCTCCCTTGGCCGTTCCGACCATCGGACAAGGGGTCCCATCCGTGAGCGTGTAAACGTCCTGAGCGATGGCCGCGCCCACGATCGCCGAGGACACGACGGCCAGGATCACCACTTTCATGTTGAGACTCCTTGCGTTTTCCCTGAATCGAATCATGCCCGCCGGAAGAGGCTTGGTGCCGTCCCGGTGCGATTGAATGATGATAGCGAATATCCTTACTGTTGGCTTCGGATCCTCATGTTCGCGTCTCGGTGGGTTGCTGGACGACCTGGTATTCGAGAAGGAGATCATGCCTTTCCACCGAGCCGGCGCGGTCGACCGCGAACAGGGCCAAACAAGAGCGAGTGCATTCCGCGGGGATCCAAGGGAGGATCAAGCAGTTTATCGGTTGTTTCGACGTTCGAGGATCCGAGCCCGAAGCACCCATGCGTACATCGCCTGGTCGAGCCCAGCGAGTGATTTTTTGGCTGTGACCGGTCTCGCGGGGTCGCGAAAGGCGCTCTATGCTTCCTGGGGATGAGCGGCGCATCGCCGTCGGTCTCGGTATGAGGAACGCCATGTCGACCACGATCAAAACGACAGGAAACCAGCCGATCAGCCTGGAGGACCCACCCTCGGGCTTAGGCCGGATCATGGGCAAGTTGGGGGGACTTTTCGTGGGGCGAAAGGTGCGCGCGGACGCTCCTGCTCCCTCGCCCGCGCCGATCGAGCCGGAGGTCGTCGTACCGCCGCTCGTGGAGCTTCCGTTACCCTCCCGCAGGCGGAAGGTCTCCGAAAGGCCGATGGCCTCTGGCCCCGGCCGAAGTGGCGTGAGGCGGTCGCTGGAGTCCTCGCGCGAGCTTCAGGAGCCGATCGTCGATGTCTTCGAGGAATCCGACCACCTGCTGGTTTTCGCGATCCTGCCTGGGGTCGATCCGTCGCTTGTCAAACTCAAGCTGATCGACGACTTGCTGGTGATCTCGAGCACGGCACCCGCGCCCGCGCATCGCAAGGAGGTCCCATTGCCGGCGGTTTTCGACCAGCAATCGATGACGCGAGCATCACGCGACGGAGTGCTCGAGGTTCGGCTGGACCTGCGGGGCGGCCGACAGACCCGACCGGGGAGCTGGAGCGGCGATTAATTGTCGTCGAGGGTCTTGATCCGGTCGGCGGCCGTTCTGGCGGCGGGAGTGTTCGGAAACTCCTTGACCACGCGCTTGTAATAGCCCAAGGCGGCCTTGATGTTGCCGTTTTTCTCGAGGGTTTGACCGAGTTTCAGGAGCGACGCCGCGCGTTTCGCGAGCGAGTCCTTGGAGGGAGTGTCCTTCTTGGGAGTGGGCTTGGCGGTTTCGGGGGCGTCCTTCGGAGTTGGCTCGTCCTTGGTCATGGACTTGCTCGATCCGCCGCGTGCCTTCGGGACATCGTCGGAAAAGGCATCGTCGAACCGCCCGACCTTGGCCGGCGCGGCCGTCTTGGGCTTGCCGGCCTGGGCGGCCGCCATCAGCGATGCCTTCTTGATGTATTTTTCGGGGTTATCATTGAATTCATCGCGACACCCGGTGCAACAGAGGGGGTAGGTCGCCCCCTTGAACGAGACCGTCATCGTGGCCGCTCCGCCGGTCACGATGCACTTGGGCCGGTCAGCGCCGTCGCCACCGCCAGAGCCCGCCAGCCGCTCGCCATCGCGCAGGACGCCAATCTCGATCGCCTTGTGAAACAGCGTCTCACCCTCTAACTGGCGCTCCTCGGTGAACGTGTAACGAATAAAGCTGCCGTTGGGCCGCAGGGTAAGCCGGACCTTGTCCTTGAGCACATGGTCGACGTCGTCGGCGTCGAGGGTCAGGATCTTGGTCTTGGGATCGTAGGTGCCGGCCATGATGATGGTCTTGGCCGAGCTGCCCGGTGTCTTGGCCTCGAAATGATACCGGTCGTTCGCCGCGTCATGAGTGAGCCTGCCCGAGGCAAAGGTCTTGTCGCCAGTGAACGACACCGACATTCCGATTGGCTTGCCCCCCTTGAAAATCCACGCCCACGAGTGGACCTCGGGCCAGCCGCGAAACCGCTGGGCGGGGTTGTTCATCGGGGCCGCTTGTCCGCGCCACGTGCCCACCAGATACTCAAATGGGGCGAGCGCGGGCGGAATATCCCGGCTGGCCGAATCATCCTGGGCCGCCCGCGTCGCGAGCCCGGCCGAAACCGTGATCATGGTCCCCACGCAAAGCGAGATCGTGAGCAAGCGGGTCATGGGCGTGTGCTCCCGGGTTTCGTCTTGGCCGACGGTGATGCCTGGCCCCCCCGCGCGTCACCCACCAACCTTCGCATCGCCGTGAGCGCGGTGATGGTTGTCTTCTGGCGGGTCGGGATGAGCTCTTTCCCCCGAAACGCCCCCGCGCCGATCGGGACGTCCAGCTCAAGGAAACCAATCATCATTTCCTCAAACGTTTGTTCGCCCCAGCGCACGAGCCGACTGGGATCGGGGTTATAGGGGTTGGAGGCGGAATTATCGAAATGGGCCAGGCAGTCGACGCGGGTTCCCTTGGGGAGATCGAGCGGCTGCTTGAGGATGTAATTGCTCTGCCACGCGAAATCGTAGGCCGGCACCGAGAGCGCGACGAAGGGCTTTTCCCCTGGCCGGGTGATCGTGTACTGGAAATCCTTGCCCCGGAGATGCATGTGAGGCAGAAAGCTAATCAGCCGGACGTCGGACGGGGTTTCGAACGACGAGGCGACCGGGACGTTGTCCGACCGCGCGGGAATCATGAAGTCGGTGTTCGCGACGGCGACCGTGAACGCCTCGCGCTGGGGCTTTGTCTTGGCGAAGATCAAGCCGACCTTCGATCGATCGACCCGGACCTTGCCATTGGGTGTGTAGTGGACCTGGAACAGGAGATCGACGCCGGCGGGGATTTTCTTGGCCGTCCCCTCCGGGAGGATGGTCGGCAGGTCGCCGGGGGCGTAGGCGCAGAAATGGACCAGATCGGGGCGGCCGTTGGCGTTTTTCGTGGCCCGATCGATCGTGTAAACGATGATGTGGTGAACGACCGAGCGATCGCCGGGGACGGCCTCGGCCGCCTGGATGTAGCGGTCCTCTTTCCATCCGGTCGGCACCGGGAAATGGACGTAGGCGACGACTCCCTGGGCGGGGACATAGTAAGGCGCGGGAATTTCAAACACGACGTCGGGCTTGCCGATCGTCCAGGATTCGGCGTGGGTCCGCGGGGGTGGGATCGCGGCGGCGTCGCCCAAGGGAGCACCCTGGTCAACCCACGCCAGCAGGGTGGCCCGCTCAAGAGCGGTCAGGCTTCGGTCGTTCTGGAAGACGCCGTGGCGAGGGTCGGCGTGCCAGGGGGGCATCCGCCGATCGTCGATCACTTCCTTGATCATGGCCGCCTTGCGCCGGGCGTCGTCATACGTCAGCAGGGCGAAGGGGGCGACCTGACCCGGTCGATGGCATGATTCGCATTTGTCGGCGATGATCGCCGCGATCTGGCCAGAGTACGTTGGCTTACCAACATCGAGGGGATGAGCGCCTTCGGCCTCGTCAAGAGCCCGGGCGACCTCGGGATCGGCCCCTCGGATCCGGGGCTTGGCCACGTTCGTCGGCCGTGGGGTTGCGCGCTCGATCAGGCAGCCGGCGACGGGACTCGAGCGGACCTTGACCGGCCGGCCCGCGATCAGATCCTCAAGGGCGTCCCGGACAAAGTCATGAGCCGGCCGGTCCTTGCTCTTGCCCTGAGAGTATTGATCATCGATCGCCCCGCGATAGCATATCCTAGCTGCCCCATCCAGGATCAGGGTTTCGCAGGTTCGCTCAACCAGGGCTGAATCGGCCACGCCATTGCCGGCGTCCTTGAGCACGGGAAAGGTGATTCCGTATTCCTTGGCGTGCTTGGCGATCGCCCCCTTGTCGTCGGATGCGTTGGAATTGATCCCCAGGAAAATCACGCCCTTGGGGGCGTATTCCTTATTAAGCTCCACCAGGCGTGCGGCGTAAAGATTTCCGACTGGGCAATCCACGCCGAGGAAGACGAGCACGACGGCTTTCTTGCCGACGAAGCCAAAGAGCGTGATGGACCTGCCGGAGACGGCGTCTTCGAGGGTGAAATTGCTCACCCGCTGCATGAGACCGCGATCATCGGGGAGCTTGGGGCTGGTGGCGTCCCCCACCTCAGCCGACGCGGGGGCGTGGACGGGCAAAACCAAGGCGACGGCGATCATCGAAACCCAGACGAGCGAGCCGGTTGGCTTTGCGGGCATCCTGATCTCCAGGCAACCAGATAAGGATCGAGGCCGTCTTCTCTAAGGATGTTACCGACCTCTTATCCTATTCCGCGATCGCTGTCTGAACAAGTGAGGCCGAGGGGGAAGCCCTTGGTCTCTCGCCGCTTCAGGTTCGAGAGACCTTACCGGTTGGATCGATTTTCGAGCCATGGGTCCCGCCAACTCGGCTTCCGCGAGTTCCGAGAGAACAACTCTCGGGCCGATAAAGACCCCATGAGTGCCAGGGATTGGCGCGCGGAGGTCGAGGAGTCGTGTTCCGCAAATGAAGACGTTGATCCGCGGGAGGCATGCCTGGCCGCGTCTCATCTGGGTTCAGCGAGCCGAGCCTGATCCGTCGGGGTCCGCGCCTGGATGGGTGGATCAGGCGACCTGGGCCTTTGTGATCCTTGGGCTGGCGACTCGGCTGGCGCGGTATCTGGTCGTGTACCCGCTCTGGCACGACGAGGCGTTTGTCGCGGTCAACTTCATCGATCGGGACTTTGTCGACCTGCTCCGTCCGCTGGATTTCCAGCAGGTCGCGCCGGCGGCGTTCCTCTGGATCGAGCTGTTGATGGTGCGAATGCTGGGATTCGCGGAGTGGAGTTTGCGGCTCTTTCCGGCGATTTGCGGGCTTGCGAGCGTGCTGGTGTTTCACCGGCTGGCGACCCGGTTGCTCGAGCCCAGGGCGAGGCTCATGGCGGTCGCGGTCTTCGCGGTCTCGTTTTACCCGATCCGGCACGCGGCCGAGGTCAAGCCTTACGCCTCGGACCTGCTGGCGTCGCTCATCCTCTTGACCATGGCGGCGGAATGGATGGCGAAGCCGCGTCAGAGCCGTTTTTTCTGGCTCATGGCCGTGGTCGCGCCGATGCTCCTGGCGGTTTCGTACCCGGCGGTCCTGGTGGGCTCGGGAGTTGCCGTCGCGGTGGGATACCAGGCGATCAGGAGCGACCTGGTCAGGGTGCGATTAGGGTTCGCGGTCTTCTGCGTGATGCTGGCGGGCTCGTTTCTGGCGGTCTATTTTGCCGCGACCTATGCGCAAAGCGAGGCCGTCCGGCTGTTTTATCGCGAGGGATACTGGCGGGACGCGTTCCCCCCCTGGGATGCTCCCTGGCTGGTCCCATTCTGGATGATGGCGATCCACGCGGGCACCACGCTGGCCTATCCCGTCGGCGGTGAGCGAGGGGCGAGCCTGGCGACCTTGATTGGCTGTGTCTGGGGGGGGATCTTGCTCTGGCGGAGCGGGCGCGGGCGGACGCTTGGGCTGTTGCTCGCCCCCATGGCGATGGGGCTCGTGGCCGCCAGCCTGGGCCGTTACCCCTATGGCGGAGCGCCCCGGCTGACCCAGTATCTCGCCCCGACCTTTTGCTTGCTCGTGGGTGTCGGCTGGTCCGGTTTTCTTGACCGGGCGAGCCAGGCTCGAGCCGCCGACCGACGCCTGGGGCTGGCGGTCGGGATGCTCGCCGGCCTGGGCGCGTTCGTGATCGTCGGCGATGTCGCTCGACCTTACCGCGTGATCGGCGATCAACGCACTCGTGAATTCGCCCGATGGTTCTGGACCGAATACGCCCAGGGCCCCGAGCTCATCTGTGTCAGGGACGACCTTGGCCTACGCTATCAGGGGCGGCCAAACCTGTGGCGCAGCGGCATGAGCGCTGTCTATCTCTGCCATCGGGCGATGTTCGCGAAAGCCGTGGCACGCCCCAGGCCGACCCCCACCCCGGTCGACCAGCCGCTTCGTCTCGTGTTTTTCGACGCGATTCCCGCCGACGACCCGGCGGTCGGGACCCTGCTGGCGCGGCTCGAACAGTCCCACGCGATCGGACGGCCGGAAGAGTTCGTGATCGCGCCTGGTAAACCGGGCGAGCCCTGGCTCCGCGACCGGTATCTGGTCGTTCCCCTCGAGCCTCGGCAAGGAAACGAGGTCGGGATCCGTGAATCGCGGACCGAATCGTTGACTTCCAACCGAACCGCCGGGATCCGACGGCCGGACCAAGGTCCGTTGGCGGCGAGATCACCGGGCAATCTCGACCCCCAGCGGGCGATCGAGAGAAAGTGATCCGGGATCTCGGTCGCCTTGGCCGCCGGATCCTGATCGGAACGCGGCTCGACGTCTCCCCGGCTCGGACGGTGAGGGG
>JAKBAP010000297.1 GCA_021808995.1 Planctomycetota bacterium
CGCCGTGTTTCAGCCTCGCGAGGTATCCGATGACCGCAACCGCTCGCGTGACACGCGAAAACCACGCTCCCGCCGGCGACCCTCGGGACGTGCTCGACCAGGTCCTTTCCGAGGAAGCCATCCTGCGCCAGGGGGGTGGGGACGAGGCGATCGAGCGGCAGCACGCGAAAGGACGAAAGACCGCCCGCGAACGAATCGCCGGCTTGCTCGACCCTGATTCGACATCGCTCGAGATTGGCCTCTGGGCCGGCCGTGGCGTTTATGACGAGTGGGGAGGCTCGCCCTCGGCCGGGGTGGTCGTGGTGATCGGCCAGGTCAACGGGCGTAGGGTGATCGCGGTCGCGAACGACGCCACGGTCAAGGCGGGCGCGTGCTTTCCGCTGACGATCAAGAAGATGCTCCGGGCGCAGACCATGGCCCTCGAGAATCGCCTGCCGATCGTCTATCTGGTGGACTCGTCCGGGGTCTTCTTGCCGATGCAAGACGAGGTCTTTCCCGACGTCGACGACTTTGGCCGGATCTTTCGCAACAACGCCGTCCTCTCGGCCCAGGGGGTGCCGCAATACGCGGCGATCATGGGCAATTGCGTGGCTGGCGGAGCGTATTTGCCGGTCCTTTGCGATGTCGTGCTGATGACGGAGGGCTCGGGCCTCTATCTCGCTGGGCCTGCGCTCGTCAAGGCCGCCATCGGCCAGGAGATCTCGCATGACGAGCTCGGTGGCGCGCATGTTCACGCGGCCTACAGTGGCACGATTGATTATCGCGAGCCGGACGACGACGCCTGCCTGACACGCTTACGGCGCTTGATCGGTCTTTTGCCTCCCGACCCCGAGCCCAGTCGCGCCTCGAGGCCCGATCCGCCGGCGCGCGATGGCGAGGCCCTGCTCGCGCGGGCCTATAACAACCCCCAGGGGCAGTACGACGTCCATGACCTCCTGGCCTCGATCCTCGACGCCGGCCGGCTCGACGAATACAAGGCCGAGTTTGGCAAGACGCTGGTTTGCGGTTTCGGTCGGTTAAACGGGATCGCGCTGGGGGTCGTGGCCAATCAGCGGCTGCGGTTTCGAGCCGAGGGGAACGGACCGATCCAGTTTGGCGGCGTGGTCTACGGCGACTCGGCCGACAAGGCCGCCCGATTCGTGCTCGAGTGCGACCAGAATCGACTCCCCATCCTCTTCATTCAGGATGTCGTCGGCTTTGACGTCGGTCGCGACGCCGAACGCTCGGGAATCATCCGCCGTGGGGCCAAGCTCGTCAGCGCGGTCGCCAATTGCTCGACCCCGAAGATCACCCTCATCGTGGGCAATTCGTTTGGCGCCGGCCATTACGCGCTCTGTGGCCGAGCGTTCGATCCGCGCTTTATCCTGGCCTGGCCCACGGCCCGATACGCCGTCATGGGCGCGCGCCAGGCCGCCAGGACCATGCTCGACGTCAACGTGGCGGCCCTCAAGCGAGCGGGCAAGACCGTTCCCGAGGCCGAGCTCCAGGCCATGGCGGATTCGCTCGTCACACGTTATGAAGAGGAAACCGATATTCGATACGCCGCCGCCCGTCTCTGGATCGACGCGATCATCGACCCCCGCTTAACCCGAGAGGCGCTGGCGACCACGCTCGACCTGGCGACCCGGACTCGGCCGGCCCATTCACTCACGACCGGGGTTTTTCAAGTGTAGAGGCCGTCGGTTTTCAGGAGGATCCGCGATGCCAATCAAGCCCGCGCCACTCACCATCGGCAACGGGGCGGGCTTTTGGGGCGACAACCTCGACGCCCCGGTGACCCTCGCGCGGGAGGGCGAGATCGACGTCCTGACGCTGGAATACCTGGCCGAGCTGACCATGGCGATCCTCGCCCACCTTCGCGAGAAGAGCCCTCGGGCGGGCTACATCGACGATTTTCCCAGGCTGCTGGCCACGCTCGCGCCGATTCTCGCGGAGAAGCCGGGGCTCACGATCGTGACCAACGCCGGCGGACTGAACCCACTCTGGTGCGCCAGGCATTGTGGTACCGTCCTTGATCAGGCTGGACTGGGCGGCATCGGCCTGGCCGCGGCGACCGGCGACGACGTGAGGAGCCATGTTCCAAGCTGGCTGCGCGCCGGGGTTGATCTGTCCCACCAGGAGACCGGCGAGCCCATGACGGCGGCGATCGCCGAACGTCTCACGGCGGCGAATGTTTATCTCGGCGCTCGTTCCATCGTGGATGCGTTGGCGGCGGGGGCTCGAATCGTGGCGACCGGCCGGGTGGCGGACGCCTCGCTAACGGTCGGGCCGGCGGTCGCGCGGTTCGGCTGGGCGTGGGACGATTGGGACCGGCTCGCCGCCGCGACCGTCGCCGGCCATTTGATCGAATGTGGCGCTCAGGCGACCGGGGGGCTCTCGCACCAGTGGGCCGATCTTCCCGACCTCGCCGGGGTGGGCTATCCCATGGTCACGATCGACGCGAACGGACGCTCGATCGTCTCCAAGCCCCCCGGAACCGGTGGCAAGGTCGACCTTGGCACCGTCACCGAACAGTTGCTCTACGAGATCGACGACCCCGCGTGCTATCGCACGCCCGACGTCGACGCCGATTTCACCGGGATCACGCTTGATCAAGTGGGCGTGGACCGTGTGCGAGTCTCGGACGCGAGAGGTCGCGAGCGCCCGGCGAGTCTCAAGCTGGTCGCCGTTTATCGAGATGGCTGGACGGCCAGCGGAATGCTCGCGGTGGTGGGTCGCGACGCCGAGGCCAAGGCCCGAGCGGCCGGTCGGATCGTTCTCGAGCGCGTGCGTCGGGCGGGCTACGATCTGGCCGATTCACTGGTGGAATGCCTGGGGGCGGGCGACGTCGCGCCTGGCGTCGTCAAACCCACCAGCCCACCGTTCGAGGTCGTGCTGCGGATCACTGTCCGCGATCCCAGCAAGGCCGCCGTCGAGCGGTTCTGCCGCGAGCTCGCCCCGCTCGTCACCGCCGGCCCACCGGGCATCGCGGGCTACGCCGCCGGCAGGCCGATCGCCCGGGCGGCCTTCGGATACTGGCCGGCCCTCGTTCCCAGGGGGCTCGCGGAATCACAGGTTCGGGTCGAATCCCGATCGGCCGCCGAGTGGGCTCGGATGCCCGAGCCGCCAACGCCATGACGGACCACGCTTGATTCCCAGTCCCAGGGTCCACACAATGTCAACAACCAGCAAAGTCGTGCGATTGGGCGAGCTCGCCCGGACCCGGTCCGGCGACAAGGGAAACCGTTCCAACATCGGCGTCGTGGCCATGGACGCCCGGGCCTATTCGTGGCTTGACCAGCATCTTACCGAGGCAGCCGTCGCGGCGTTTTTCGCCCCCATGGGGGTAGGGAAGGTCACGCGCTACCCGATCCCAGGGCTCCTAGCCTTCAATTTCGTGATCGACCGGGCGCTCGCGGGGGGGGCGAGCCGCTCGTGCCGTATCGACACCCAGGGAAAAGCGCTCGGGGTCGTCATGCTCGAGCTCCCCATTCCCGATCCGCGAACCGAGGAGCACTCACCGTGAGCACGCCGGAACTGGTGCTTCGCGACGACCACGCGGCCACCCGCGTGCTCACCCTGAATCGGCCCGATCAGCGCAATGCGCTCTCACGGGCGTTGATCCACCGGCTCGACGAGCGGCTCGACGACGCGATCGCCGACCCCGCCATCCGCGTGATCGTGCTGGCCGGGGCCGGAACCGTGTTTTGCGCGGGCATGGACCTGAAGGAATCCCTTGCCGCGAGTACAAGTGACGATCCGCTCGCCGCGTTCGCGCTCGTCCTCGAAAAGCTCCACAAGGCCCCCAAGCCGACCATCGCGGCGGTCCAGGGAGACGCCATCGCCGGCGGGGCTGGCCTCTTGACGGCCTGCGACCTCGCGATCACCACGCCAAATACCCGGATCGGCTATCCCGAGGCACGCAGAGGACTGGTCGCCGCGGTCGTCATGCACGACCTGGTCGAGCACGTGGGCCTGAGCCGGGCCCGGCGTCTGCTGCTAACCGGCGAGCTGATCCCGGCCCAGCTCGCCCGCGAATGGGGGCTGGTCAGCGACGTGGTCGCCGGAGAAGACTGCCTGCCCGAGGCCCTCCAGATGGCCGCGAGACTTGCCGAGTGCGGCCCGCGAGCCCTGGCCGCGGTGAAGCTGCTCCTGGACCAACGGAGCGGCCGACCCGGCGACCCCATGACCGCCGTCAACGCCAGCTCGAGCGCCCGCCGTTCCGACGAAGCACGCGAGGGGATCCAGGCATTCCTCGAAAAGCGCCCCCCGGTCTGGCCGACGACACCCTGAACCACGAATCCTCATCGTCCCTAGCGAGCGAGGCGATCACATGCACGGATCCGAGGAACCACAGCCATGGATTTATAACCAGACGGTCGGCGGAGCGCTCGCCGAGACCGCTCGCCGCTTTCCCGAGCATGACGCGCTTGTGTTTCCGGCCTCGGGCACGCGAATGACCTGGGCCGAGCTCGACCACGAGGCGAGCCGAATCGCCGCCTCCTGGCTCGAAATCGGCCTCGAGCCCGGCGAGCACGTGGGGATCTGGTCCATGAACGTCCCCGAATGGGTCGTCGCCCAGTTCGCCTGCGCGCGGATCGGGGCGATCCTGGTCAATATCAACCCCTCATACCGCCAACACGAGCTCGAGGGAGCGCTCGCGACGGCCGACATCGCCACCCTCGTGGTCGGCAGCCCCTATAAATCCTCGAATTTCACGGCCATGGTCGAATCACTCTGCCCCGAGATCGCCGGGGCGACCGACCGCGAATGGACGTCCCCTTCCCATCCCAGGCTCAGGCGCGTGATTGCCCTGGGCGCCCCGCCCGGGCCTGGATGGCGTTCCTGGCGCGAACTCGCGACCCCTAGCGAGCAAGCCCAACTCAAGGTTCACGACCTCGCATCCGCCATTCGCCCCGGCGACATTCACAATATTCAGTTCACCTCCGGGACCACCGGGATGCCCAAGGGGGCGATGCTGACCCATCACAACATTCTGATGAATGCGTACCATACAGGCCATCGGCTGCGTTACGGCGAGCGCGATCGGATCTGCGTGCCGGTGCCGTTTTATCATTGCTTTGGCTGCGTCCTGGGCACGATGGTCGCCGTCGTTCACGGGGCGGCCGTCGTCGTGCCGGCCCCGTCGTTCGACCCCCTGGCGACGCTCAAGGCCATGAACGCCGAGAAATGCACCGCCATCTACGGCGTCCCCACCATGTATAGCGCGATCCTGGACCATCCCCGGTTCGCCGAGTTCGACCTGACGAGCCTGCGAACCGGGATCATGTCGGGAGCCCCTTGCCCATTGCCTCTCATGAATAAAGTCGAGAGCATCATGGGCGTGCGGGAGATTTGCATCGGCTATGGCCAGACCGAAGCCTCGCCGATCATCACCTTTACCTCCGTCGACGACCCTACCGAGGTCCGCGTCGGCACCGTCGGCAGGCCGATCCCGGGGCTCCAGGTCGAGCTCGTCGAGAGCGTCTCGCGCGAACCCGTCTCGCGTGGGTCGACCGGCGAGCTCCGGGTCCGAGGGCACTGCGTGATGGCGGGCTATTACAAAAACCCCGAGGCAACCGCCCGGGCCATCGACTCCGAGGGCTGGCTCTACACCGGCGACCTGGCCCGCGAGCGCGAGGACGGTTGCTACCGGATCGTCGGGCGATCAAAGGAAGTGATCATCCGAGGGGGTGAGAATATCTATCCGGCGGAGGTCGAGGAGTTCCTTCATCATCACCCGGCCGTGGCCGAGGTCGCGGTGGCGGGGCTACCCGACGCCCACTACGGAGAGGTCGTGGCCGCCTGGGTCGTCCTGAAACCGAGCGCGACCGCGACCGCCGACGATCTCAAGCGGTTTTGCCACGACCAGATCGCTCGGTTCAAGGTTCCACGCCACGTCATGATCGTCCCCGAACTCCCCAAGACGGTGACCGGGAAGGTCAAGAAGCACATCCTCCGCGAGGGCGCTGTCGATTCGCTCGACCTCGCCGAATCCGCCCGCGTCGAGACCGCGTGAGGTCCCGAACGAGGTCGCGTCCGAATCACGCGGCGGGACGAGCGGTGGTGGCCAGGTTGGGCTTGGTGTCGCCGCGGGACTTTTCAACGGCGAGCGCTTCGGCCTCGGCCTTGAGAGCGCCGGCCCGCGCGAGGGCGGAATCGAGGGTGGCCTTGTGCTCGGCGAGCGCCTTGTCGGCGGCGGCCTTCTCGGCAAGGGCGACGTCGGTCTCTTTCTTGGCGGCGGCGAGGGCGGTCGCGGCGGCCTGATGCAGGGCCCGGGCCTCGTTGAGGGCCTTCTCGGCGGCCGATCGCTCCCCCTGGGCCAAGGCTGACTTGGCCCGGGCGCTTTGCACGGCCAGGGCGGCGGCCTTGGCCTTGAGCCGGGAATCGGCGGCCACGGACGGGGCGACCGACTTGGCCCGCGACGCCTGGGCAAGAGCCTGGGACGCGCGAGACAGGGCCTCACCCGCGGTGGCGACCGCCTGGGTGAGCCCGACCGATTCGTTCACGAGCTTCGCGAGCGCGGCCGAAGCCTGGGCGGCCGCCTCCGGACTGGCGGCGGCCTCAAGGGCGGCGGTAGCCTTTTGCAAGGCGGGATCGTGAGCTTGCTTCTCGGCAAGGGCCTTGCGAGTCGCGACCTTGGCGGCCTCGAGAGCCTGGCGAGCGCCCTTCTCGGCCTCGCCGGCTCCGGCGGCTGATAGTTCGGCGGC
>JAKBAP010000298.1 GCA_021808995.1 Planctomycetota bacterium
TCTCTTGGCGTGTGAAAAGAATTTCATCCCAGCTTGTTTTGATCATCCGCCTGGCCTCTAGGCGGCGTCCCTCGCGCCAGTAGAAGGGGACCAGGAACCATCGAGGGCCGGCGGGGTCGATCCGGGGATCGGCGAGGGAGTGGGTCGCCAGCCGTTCCAGATCGGCCAATCGGCCCGCGGTCGCCAGCATCATTCCGCGCTCCAGAATCGAGGGGACCGTGAAGGGCGTTCCAGGTCGGACCCGTCCCAAGGTCTGGAACGACAGATCAAACTGCCCCCGAGCCTTCTGACAGACGCCGAGCAAATAGATGGCTTCGTCGCAATCGGGATCGCGCTTGAGGACCTCGACGAGCTTGCGATTGGCGAGCCCGGGGCGCGCCTGCTGAATGTCGGACTGAATCCCGGCGAGGGTCGCCTGAAGGCGGAGACGTTTCCACGACCAGAATCCACCGAGACCGACCCCCCCGGCCGTGGCGACCACGATCAGGAGAAGCCAGGGTTTCCGTCGATGAGCCGGCGTTCGAGGCGTGGGTGACACGTGAACTTCCAATCTCGACCTAGTTGACCAGGGAGCGGTGGCCAGGGCCCCGTTCACGGACCAGGCGGCTTGACAGTACGAGCCTGGGATCTCGAGAATGCCTTCAATCCAGTTGAATCGAGTTGACCGCGACAGGCAAGGACCGATGGCCCTTGGGAATCCTCCGCTGAATCACCCGGACCCACCCAACGACCCGTCTCATGGTGCCGACCTCTTCGTGATCGGTCCCCTGGGTGTCGGGATCCTCGCCATCGACGGCGGCCTGACCGCGGGTTTGCTCGAGGCGGCGACGGTGATCGTGCGCAAGCGATTTTTCGACTCGAACCATCTTTACGGGATGAGTCGGCATTTCGTCTGGAGCATCCCGGTGGTTTACGCATTACTGTTTTTGATCTTGGGATTGGCTTTCGTGGTTGGTCGGCGGCTGGCGACCCGGGTCCTGGGAGCGATGGTCATCCTGCCCGCGCTCCTGGCGGCGTTTCCCCAAGTTTACGCGCTCGCCCTCCTGATCGTGGCCCTGGGGGTTTCGATCAGGGTTGTTCCCTTTTTCGAGAACCGGCCCGGGTTGACCAAGCGGATCCTGGCTCGCGGCCTGCCGGTGTTGATCACGATTGTCTTGATCCTGGCGGTCGAACCGTTACTCGTTGGCCATTATCGCGGCTGGCGCGAGTCGTCGCGCCCCCTGCCGGCCGCGGGCTCGCCGAATGTGATGTTGCTGGTGCTCGACACCGTGGCGGCCGACCACCTTGGCCTTTATGGTTACGGACGACCCACCAGCCCCACCCTGGATGAGCTCGCCGGCCGCGGCGTGCGCTTTGGCGCTGTCCGCGCCACGGCGTCGTGGACGTTGCCATCGCACGCGGGGATGTTTACGGGACGATGGCCACACGAGCTCTCGGCGGGCTGGCTCGACCCGCTCGACTCCGCCCAGCCGACGCTCGCGAAATACCTTTCCGAGCGAGGCTACGCGACGGCGGGTTTCGTCGCGAACACACTCTACTGCGCGTGGGATTCAGGGCTCGACCGAGGATTCACGACGTTTCGCGATTTTCCACTCACCCCCCTGGGAATGCTCCGGTCGGCGACACTCGTTTCGCGATCCCTCGACGGCGTTCAAACAGCCGCCGGATGGGCCGATGAAATGCTGGGCGTCGCCTGGCTCGCCCCCAAGACTCAGTTCCTGGCCTGGCTGCTTGACTCGGATCGCAAGGACGCGGCGACCGTCAATCGACAGTTCGAGGACTGGCTAAACCATCAAAAACCGGTCAAGCGGCCGTTTTTCGCGTTCTTGAATTACCTTGACGCTCATTACCCCTATCAGATTCCACCGACCGGCATCCACCGGTTCGGCGTCGCGCCCCGGACCCCGCGCGAGGCCACGTTGGTCCTCGATTGGTGGCGGACCGACAAGAAAAGCCTGAACCCTGGCGAAATCGCCTTCGTCCGCGACCTTTACGACGACGGCATTGCTCATCTTGACGAGCAGCTCGGCCGCCTGATCGACACGCTCGATCGAGAGCGGACGCTGGAAAACACCTGGTTGATCGTGGTCGCCGACCACGGCGAGAGCTTTGGCGAGCACGAAGGGGTCTTTTGCCATGGAATGAGCCTCTACCAAACCGAGGTCCACGTGCCGATGGTGATCGTCCCGCCAGGATCGGTCCAGGACGGTCGGTTGGTCTCCGAGACCGTGAGCCTGCGAGATCTTCCGGCGACGATCGTCGACCTGCTCGGCCTCACGGAAAATTCACCCTTTCCGGGCACCTCGCTCGCGGGCACGCTCCGGTCCGTCGCCGCGAGAGCTCCTGGCGACCACCCTGGGCGAGCGCTCTCGGAGGTCGTGCCCAATAACCCGCTGGACCCCGATCGCGTTCGGATTATGGTCAAACGTCCATACTTGGTGTCGCTGGCGGAGCCGGATTGGAGCTACATCATGAATCAGGAAACCCAGCGTGAGGAGCTATTTCACCTCAAGAACGACGCCGCGGAAGCCCATGATCTGGCGAAAAATCCCGATGCGAAAGAGGTCCTCAAGCGAATGCGGGACGCGAGCTCTCGGCTGATCAACGGCCCGACAGCGCCCGCGGCGAGGTTGCCGAGGAATTGACTTCTATCCCGAGTCCGCGGTTTGTGTCAGAATAGAAGATGTCTTGGAGCAAAAATCCCTGGGACGGCCGCCACGGGCGGCGAGCGACGTTGATTGTTCCGGATACCCCGTGGCCCGTTGAATTTCTAGGTGCAAGGGCGGTCGCCATCCCGCCCGGAAAGAGGTCTCACGACGATGTTTCTGGCCTATATTGGTCCCGAGACGATGATGCCCGTGGCTTCGGTCCTGGCCGCGGTCATGGGTGTGGTGATGATGTTTGGCCGCAATGTGGTTTCTTTTGGTCGAGGTATCATGGAGCGGGTGTCGCCGCGATCTCGGCGAAGGTGAGTGGGGTTTTCGGTCAAGCTTGACGCAGGATTCCGCGAGTTTGGCTGGGATTGGCGGAGGGAGCTTGGGAAGCCCCCAAGCGCGGCCCAGTCACGACGTGTTCACGCGGTGGGGATGGAGCCATCAAGAAGGTCATTGTCATCGGACTGGATGGGCTCGAGCCCAGGGTGGTTTCTCGTCTGCTTGAGTCGGGCGATTTGCCGCACATGGCACGGCTGCGCGAACAAGGGGGGTTTGGCCGCGTGGCCACGACCCGGCCCGCCCAGACGCCGGTGGCCTGGTCGACCTTCGCCACCGGGGTCAATCCTGGCGGGCACGGCGTGTTTGATTTCATCAGGCGCGATCCCACCACGTATCTTCCCGAGCTGGCGCTCAATCGTTACGAGCAAAAAAACGCGTTCCTTCCTCCCAAGGTGGTCAATCTGAGGAGGGGTGTCGCCGTCTGGGATCTTTTAACGGCGGCCGGACGGGGCGCGACGATTCTGCGCTGTCCTTGCACGTACCCTCCGGATCGGATCCGTGGGGCCATGCTCTCGGGTCTTGGCGCGCCTGATCTCCGGGGCGGTCTGGGAACTCCAACGTATTACACCACCGCGGCCGGGGTTGAACCTCGCGAAAGCGAACGCGTGATCACCCTCGAATCCGTGGCCGACGGCGTCTACAAGACACACTTGATCGGCCCCCGCGACCCCAAGACTCGTGGGGATCTCTCGGTTCCACTGACCCTCAAGGTTGATCGGGCGAATCGATCGATCGTGATCGAGTCCGAGGGAACGCCACGATCGCTCGAGCTCGCCCAGGGGGGCTGGAGCGGCTGGCTCAAGGTTAAATTCAAGCTCGGGCTGCTCCAATCGATCCGCGGGATGGCGCGATTTCACCTGGTCGCCTGCGAGCCCGAGGTCAGGCTTTACGCGTCGCCGGTGAATTTCGATCCCTCGGCGCCGATGTTTCCCATCAGCGACCCACCGGAATACGCCGGCCGACTTGCCCAGCGGATCGGGCTCTATTCCACCACGGGGATGGTCGAGGACCACACGGGCCTCAACAACGAGCGGATCAGCGAGGATGCCTTTTTAGACCAGTGCGCGATCGTCTGGCGCGAGCGCGAGGCCATGATGCTCGACGAGCTGGCGGTCCACGACGACGGGCTCTTTTATTGCCTGTTTGACACGCCCGACCGGGTCCAGCACATGTTTTGGCGTTATGGCGAGCCCGATCATCCGGCCCATCGCGGCCGGGCCGTCGACGATCGATACCAGGGGGTGATCGACGATTGCTACCGCCGGGCCGATCAGGCGGTTGGCCAGGCGATGCGATTCGCCGACCCGGAAACCCTATTCATCGTCCTGTCGGACCATGGCTTTTCCAGTTTTCAGCGTGGCGTTCATTTGAACACGTGGCTGAGGGATCATGGATTTCTCTCGCTGAGAGGGGGCGTCGAGCCGGGTCCCGAGGCTGGCGACATGCTCCAGGGCGTCGATTGGGAGCGCACCCGGGCCTTTGCCCTGGGCCTGGGCGGAATCTATCTGAATCTCAGGGGACGAGAAGCCTCCGGGATCGTCGACCAGGCCGAGGCGGAAGGGCTCAAGACGGCGATCGCGCGGGGGCTTGGCGGCCTGGTCGACCCCGATCGGGGGCGACAAGCGGTGCGTGGAGTGGTCGCTCGCGAAGCGGCCTATCATGGCCCGTTCGCCCAGGAATCGCCGGATCTGATGGTTGACTTCGCGGCGGGATATCGCGTCTCGTGGTCGTCGTCGATGGGTGGGGTGGAGGTGGGCTGGCTCGAGGACAATGTCAAGAAATGGAGCGGAGACCATATCATCGATCCCTCCCTGGTGCCGGGCGCGCTGTTCATGAATCAGCCGTTTCGCGACCAGGGAGCGCGGCTCGAGGACCTGGCTCCGACGATCTTGCGGGCCCTAGGCGTCGCCAAGGGGGCCGCGATGGAAGGAGATTCGCTTTTGTCATGAAAATCCTGGTGTTGGGACTCGACTGCGCGGCGCCTGAGCTCTTGTTTGGCTATGAGGACCTGCCGAATATTCGCCGCTTGATGCGAATGGGCGCGTATGGACGGCTGGAAAGCGTCATCCCCCCGATCACGGTGCCGGCCTGGATGTGCATGACGACCAGCCAGGATCCGGGCTCGCTAGGGGTGTATGGATTCCGCAACCGCACCGACCACACCTATTCCGGATTAGGCATCGCCAGCGCCCGGTCGATCACGGAACCGGCGATCTGGGACCATCTGGCGCGCGAGGGCAAGAAATCGATCATCGTCGGCGTGCCACCGGGCTATCCCCCTCGAAAAATCAATGGGATCTCGGTGAGCTGTTTCTTGACTCCCGACACCGAGAAAAACGTGTTTACGCATCCTCCCGAGATTTCCGATGAGGTCCGCCGGCTGTTCGGCCGATATCCGGTGGACGTCGGGGGCTTTCGCACCGACGACAAGGCCTGGCTTCGCGACCAGATTCGCACGATGAGCCGGATCCAGTTCCAGGTGGTTCGCCACCTGATGCAAACCAAGGAATGGGACTATTTCCATTTCGTCGACATCGGCCTGGATCGGATGCATCATGGTTTCTGGAAGTACCACGACCCCCAGCACGTGCTTCACGAGCCCGGCAGTCCGTTCGCGGACGCGATCCACGACTATTACCGTCACATCGACGACGAGGTCGGCCGCACGCTTGAACTCCTTACCGACGACACGGTCGTGCTGGTGGTTTCGGACCATGGGGCGCAGCGTCTGGACGGTGGATTTTGCGTGAATGAATGGCTGGTGCGTGAAGGGCTTTTGGTCCTCAATCGCTATCCTAGCGAGGTTACACCCTTCGCCAAGCTCGACGTCGACTGGTCGCGAACCCGGATCTGGAGCGAGGGGGGCTATTACGCTCGGGTGTTTTTCAATGTCAAGGGTCGCGAACCCCAGGGGATCGTCGAGCCCGCGGAATACGAATCGTTTCGAGACGAGGTGAAGGCCCGCTTCCTGGCCACGGTCGACCCCGAGGGAAAGCCGCTGGGGACGCTGGTCTTCAAGCCCGAGGAGATTTACCACCACGTTCGCAATATCGCGCCCGACCTGATCGTCCATTTCGGGGCGCTTTATTGGCGATCGATCGGTGGCGTGGGGTATCCGAACATTCACGTCCTGGAAAACGATACCGGTCCCGACGATTGCAACCACGCGCAATTTGGTTCATTCATCCTGGCGGCTTCGAACAACCCCTTGAGTGGCGAGATCACCGGAGCCCGGCTCCTCGATATCGCCCCGACGCTGATGGATCTGGGGGGTTATGAAATCCCCCCGATCATGCAGGGGCGCTCACTGGTCGCCGGGGTGACCGGGCAACCCGGCGGCGATAGTCTTGCTCCCAGCGAGGAAACCATCATCCGCGAGCGATTAAGCGGGCTTGGATACCTTGGCTGAGACCCACGAATTTCGGGTAGCGTCTTGTCAGAACCACGCATGGGCGTGTAGATTCAATCCGATTCAAACGTGAGTGCCGTTTGGTTCTCCGCGCGAGACACGATGATTCATCCTCTTCCGAGACGATTGGCGTGGCTGACGGCGAGTGCTCTCGCGCTTTTGCTGTTTCTCAACGCCTCGTCCGCGCCCGCCTGGGCCGGTTGCGATCATCGGTTCGAGATCCAGGATTCCTCCCTCGCTCACCGACTTGACGGACTGATTCTCGACCCCGGTCA
>JAKBAP010000299.1 GCA_021808995.1 Planctomycetota bacterium
CCGACGAGGCGCTGCATCCGACCGTAGCGGTTGATACTCCCGATGCGCTCTACAACTTCCTGGAACCGAACCGCCGACACCTCGGGATCGCACTTCACCCGCGGCGTGAGCTGGGTACAACCCGGAGGGGACAGCGTGCATCGCCGCGATCTTCATTCACCGCCAAGATAATTCCCGTTTCACGTCGATCGACTCAGCGCCGTTCGACAGGATTGCTGTTACGGAGAATTACCAACCGAGGAGAATGGACATGCGATTGAGCAGCGTTTTCACGCACAAGACAACGAATCGCCTGCCGACCGAGGACGAGATGGCGTCCATGCATAAGCTCATCGTGGCGGGCATGGAGGCTGGGTGGCTTCTCGAATGCGAGGGCGTGAGCTTTGGCACCACCGGGGTCCGTGTGCGGAAGGCCGCCAGTGGCGAGATCACGGTCACGGATGGCCCTTTCGCCGAGACGAAAGAGATCCTTGGCGGCTACGCCCTCCTCAAGGTCGCGAGTAGGGAGGAGGCCGTTGAACACACGCGGCGACTCCTCGAGCACGTCCGCGAGGGAACCTGGGAGACCTACGAGCTTTTCGAGATGCCGACGGGAGAATGACCGTTGTTTTCGGCACCCGATTTTCGGTGGAAACCCCGATCCGAAGGAAAGCAACAACACGAGAGGAGCGTGTCGATCCCGCTGCGTCTCCCACGAGTTGGGTTTGGGGGGATGAGCGTGGGCGACGAACGCTTGCCGGTGGAGTCGTCTCGAGAAGGCCAGGGCTCGCTCGAATGTTGTGCGAGATCCTGGCGACCCGCGCGCGACACCGCGTCCTCTGGATCACGGGCCATGGCGGGGTCGCCGCGGGTGGGGTTCTTGAATCTCAGCCCTTGGCGGCCGTGAAGAGTCGGGAGACCTCGTCCCAGTTGACCGTATTCCACCAGGCGGTGATGTAGTCCGCGCGACGGTTTTGATAATTGAGGTAGTAAGCGTGCTCCCAGACGTCGAGCCCGAGGATCGGGGTCAGGCCGTCCATGATGGGGCTGTCCTGGTTGGGGCTTGAGGAGATGGCCAGCTTGCCGTCCTTACCCACCACCAGCCAACCCCAGCCGGAGCCGAACCGGCCCAGGCAGGCCTTGGCGAAGGCGTCCTTGAGGGCAATCAAACCCCCCAGGTCGGCGGTCAAGGCGGCGGCCAGAGCGCCCGTCGGCTCGGTCGGGCCACCCGGTTTCATGATCCGCCAGAAAAACGAATGGTTCGCATGCCCACCGCCGTTGTTCCGAACGACCATGCGGATCGCCTCCGGGACCGCGTCCAGGTGAGCGATCAGCTCCTCGATGCCCTTTCCCTGAAGGCTGGGGTGATCCTTGAGAGCATTATTCAGATTCGTGATATACGTCTGATGATGCTTGGTGTGATGGATCTCCATGGTTTTGGCGTCGATGAAGGGCTCGAGGGCTGCATAGTCGTACGGGAGTGGCGGCAGGGTGTATTCGGCCATCTGGTGGATCTCCGGCTGTGTTTCGAGTTGAGGCTCGGGCTCGATCGAAGGGGACGTCGGCCCGTGCCCGGGTCGACCGGATCACTTGGATCAGGTCGATGCCTAAGCTACCACAACTCACGAACCTCTTTCCAGCATCGCGCGGGGACTTGGACCTCCGGTGATTGGGCCGGACGCGCTCGGTGGGGAAATGAGATCCGCTCGGGTTTTGATGGAAGGGACGGCCGTCGTGCCGGGGATTGACGCTGATTTCCAGTTGGCACGAATGGGCGGGTCCCGCATGGCGTTGGTCATCTGGATCGTCCTCGACTCACGACGATTGACCTACCCCGTTACTAGCCGATAATGAATTGACCGTCTCTCACGAAGTCGGTTCATTTGATCAGGCTCGGTGGGTGTTCGCCCTCCGCGAGGGGTTGGATCCTCGGATTTCACAACGCGTACTTGAGGTGGAGCTCACTATGAATTCCGGGCCCGGGCAGGACGAGTCGGCGACGTTGGTCGTACCGATGTCGAGACGATCCTCGTGGTTGGGATATTTCAAGATCGGGCTTGCGACCTCGATTTGCGTGGGGGGTGGTTGGGCGTGGCAACAGGGTCTGATTCCCAAGGAATGGTACGAGAAGTCCAAGATCGAGCTCCGTTACGTGTCCGTGGATCAAGGCGACATTGAATTCGCCGTTCTGGAGAACGGGACGGTCGAGAGCGCGAATAACAGCACGGTTCGTTGCCAGGTCGAGGCGCTTCTGGGCCAGGTCGGGGGTGCTCAGTCGTCGGTTAGCGCGGGGGGGGCATCGTCGAGTTCGGGCTCGAGCCAGGGGTCGGGGTCGGGAACCACGGGATCGGGTTCGGGCTCGACGACGGGAGGAGCCTCCGGTGGCGCTCAGTCGACCACGACCAAAAAGTCGGGGTCTTCCGCCAAGAAGTCTGGCTCTTCAAGCTCGCAGTCGTCGGGCACGGGCTCTTCCGGTTCGACGGGTTCGACGTCGTCGTCGAGCTCGACCTCGGGTTCAAGTGGTTCGACGTCCTCGTCGTCCATGTCGTCGTCGTCCTCCTCGACGACTTCCAGCAGTGGTTCGAGCGGGACGTCGACATCGTCGAAACCCGTGATTCGCAGCTTTACCTATGTCGTGACGACCCACGTTCCGCTTCGCCCGGTCACGCAATCGTCGGGAGGGACGGTCGCCAAGAAACAAGGTCAGACTGGTAAGGGGGGTGGAGGAGGCGGTGGCCGTGGCGGTGGAGGGGGGGGCGGTCGTGGGGGACAACAAATGCTCTCCGACGAGAAACCAGGCTCGACCCGAATCGTCGAGATTCTTCCGGAGGGGACGAGAGTCAAGAAGGACGACATCGTCTGCCGGCTCGATGCGTCGACGTATGAAGACGAGGAAAAGGCCCAGCTCATTCGCTATTACCAGGCGAAATCCTACGTTGATCAGGCGCAGTCGATCCTGGAGGTCAACGAGATCAGTCTGCGTGAGTATCGAGACGGCATTTATCCCCAGGATAAGCAACTCATCGATCGCTACATCACCACCTCGGAGCTCGAGTGCGAACGTGCCCAGCGGACGTCGGTCTGGTCGAGAGACATGGTCAAGAAGGGTTTTCGGACCTCTTATCAGGCCCGTGGCGACGAGCTGGCCCTGGAGCAGTATCAAATCGCCCTGAGCGAGGCGACCGGGATGCGCACGCGATTGGTCAAGCAGACTGGGCCCAAGATCCTCAAATCGCTCGAGGCGAATGTCAAGGCCGCGCTCGCGGACAAGCTCACTCAAGAAGCCTCGTACAGCCTGGAAACCCAGCGGTTGGAGCGAATTCGCAAGAATATCCGCAACTGCGTCGTACGATCGCCGCGCGACGGCATCGTCGTTTACGCCAATCAGTCAAACGCCTTCGGAAGGCCCTCCGCGACGATCGAGCAGGGAGTGACCCTTCGCGAGGACCAACCCATCTTCAATATCCCTGATCCCGAGCACATGCGGGTCCGGGCGAAGATCAATGAGTCCAAGGTGACCCTTGTTCATCAGGGAATGGCGGCCGAAATCGCGATCGACGCCTATCCAGACCGGCCGCTGCGCGGGCGGGTCACGGAGGTGGTGCCGATCTCAACCCCCCTGCTCGCCTCCGACGTCCGTATCTATTACGCCAACGTGGAGATCACCGACTCGTTCCCGGATCTGCGCCCTGGACTCTCCGCCGAGATCACCTTACAGGTCGACTCCAAGCGAAATGTCGCTCGTGTCCCGGTCGACGCGATCCGCTGGGTCGGCGAGGCTCCCTTTGTCGCGAAGAGCGATCCCGCCTCGCCTGACTCGTGGCGCTGGCAGCCGATTCAGATCGGGCTCAGCGATATCGCTTATGCCGAGGTCGTCTCTGGGCTCGCCGTCGGCGACCGCGTCGTCGCGATTCCCGATGATCTGCCCGCGCCCCCCCTCGCCGCCAAGCCCCCCACCAGCGTCGCCGAGGCCTCGATCGAAACCACGCCTTGACTCCGAGTCATGACGACCCGATCGAGAGCGGACGCTTGGGCGTGGCCAGGTGGTGGCGCGGTGCTGAAGCTCGATCATCCGACGTTGCCTCCCCGCCGACCTTCCGCTATGATCCCCCCCTGAGCGAACGCCAGGGGGGCGAATTCCCCACACATCGGCCCTTGAATCGAGGCCTTCCTATTCCGGGAGGCCGCCCTAAGTCAGTGGTCCACTGTAGGTTACGGTGGTTGATCATGCGAATATCGCGCGGTTTTTGGCGGCTACCCCAGGCGATCCTGGCGGTTACGGTGTCGGGTCTGGTTGGTGGGTGCTCGACGGTGAAGATGACGGGCACCTCGCGATCGGGCACCGAGCAGCTCTTGCTCACGGGCGCGTGGGACGCCGCGCTTTCGCACGTGGATTTTCATGGGCTCTCGGGTCAGCGGGTTTACCTTGACTCAGACCCGGTCTCGATAGTTGATAAGGGGTATGTCGTCTCGACGATCAGGCGGTCGATGATCGAGCAAGGGGTCTTGCTCGAGAATAATAAGGACAAGGCCGAGGTCATTGTCGAGGCGGCGTTTGGCGCGTATGGAACGGACGAGCGCGACGCCAAGTCGGGGCTCCCACCCGTGGGGATCGCACCCTCGATCATGGGTTCGTCGATCGTGAGCGGTGGATCGGGCTCGTCGGTCACGTTTTCGCAGACGTTGCGTCAGGACGCCGTCGTGAAGGCGGCCATGTTTGGCTATGAGGTGAAGAGCGGGCGGCTGCTCTGGGAGTCGGGGCCGCTGCTGTCAGCGCAGGGGGTTCGCGATCACTTTGTGTTGACCGCCGGCCCGTATCGCTTGAGCTCGCTCCCGGAGGTCGAGAAATATCCCGACGAATCCCAACGACGCACCAACAAGAGGCTCTGGCATAAATTCTCGGGGCAATAGTCGGGTTTGAGGAGGAACATCGAGTGGCTAGCCGAGAGCGACCACCAGCTCGACGGCCTTTCGCCAGCGGGCAAGCGCCCTCGAGCGTGCCGCGTCGGTGACGGTTGGGGTGAAGCGCAGGCCATTTTCCTCGATCAAGGCCAGGGCTGTCGCGGCGTCGCTCCAGAGATTCGCGCCGAGCCCCGCCAGGAGCGCTGCCCCGAGCGCCGTCGATTCCGATTGTGGACTCCGCGTGATCGGAAAGCCAAGGATCTCGGATTGAAGCTGAAGAAAGGGCTCGGATCGAGCCATGCCCCCGTCGACCCTGAAATCGGCCAGGGGGTGGCCCAGGTCCGCGCTCATGGCCTCGATCAGGTCGCCCACTTGAAAGGCGACCCCTTCCAGCGTGGCCCTGGCCAGGTCGGCGAGGGTCGTCGCGCGGGTGAGCCCGATGATCGCCCCACGCGCCGTCGGTGCCCAATAGGGGGCACCCAACCCGGTCAAGGCGGGCACGAAGACGACCTCGCTGTCTTGGTCGGCGCGCTCGGCGAGATCGCCGATTTCGGGGGAACTCTTGATCCCCTCGAGCCCGTCGCGAAACCACTGCACGGCCGCGCCGGCGACGAAGACGCTCCCTTCGAGCGCGTATTGCGGCGGGCCATCCTCGATCGAGGCCGCCAGGGTCGTGATCAGGCCCCGATTCGACGGCACGATCCGATCCCCGGTGTGAACCAGCAAGAACGCGCCGGTCCCATAGGTGCACTTCGCCTGCCCCGCCCGTACGCAGCCCTGCCCGGCGAGCGAGGCGTGTTGATCGCCGGCGACGCCCAGGATTGGCAGCCCGTCGGGCAGGAAATCGAGTCCCATCGTCCGGCCGAATTCGCCCCGGCTTGGTAGAATCGTGGGTAATATTTCGCGAGGGACCCCGAATAAGTCGCAGAGATCGGCGTCCCACGCGAGCGTTTCGAGATCCATCAGGAGCGTCCGCGAGGCGTTGGTCTGATCGGTGACGTGAGAGCGACCCCCCGTGAGCCGCCAGATCAGATAACTGTCAACCGTGCCCGCGGCCAGCGATCCCGCGGCCGCGCGCTTGCGAGCACCCGCGACATGATCCAGAATCCAGGCGATCTTGGTCGCCGAAAAATAGGGATCGATGACGAGGCCGGTCCGCCGTGCGACCCAGGGTTGCTCGGGCTTGAGCCGCTCGCAGGTCTCGGCCGTCCGGCGGTCTTGCCAGACCAGGGCACCCGCGATCGGCTGTCCGGTCGCGCGGTCCCAGACGATGGTCGTTTCGCGCTGATTCGTGAGGCCAAGCGCCGCGATCCGGTCGGCTCTGAGGCCAGCATCCATGAGCGCCGCCGTCGTCTGCGAGCCCACCGATCGCATGATCTCCTCGGGGTCGTGCTCGACCCAGCCCGACCTCGGATAGCGAGGCAGGACCTCGAGCTGGCTCTGGCCGACCGTCCGAAGCCGGTTGTCATGGAGAATCACGCGGGTACTGGTCGTACCCTGATCAATCACCAGGAGATGATCCCGCGCCATCGACGTTTCCTTTCCGCACGACTCTGGACCGGAAGTGTGATCGTCGACATCCTAGCCGTTTTGGCTGTGCTCTTGAATCACTTGCTTCGCGAATCGTCCCGGTCCTCGACTTCAGGCCCCCAAGGAATTGGTCCATGCATTCCATCTCACCGATGTTGATCCCGATCGTGGCGATCCTGATGCCGCTGATCCTGGCCCCGATGCTGACGATTCTCAAGCATCGCCACCACCGCGAGGAATGG
>JAKBAP010000300.1 GCA_021808995.1 Planctomycetota bacterium
TTGGATTCGCGGCCGAGAACAGCCTCGGCACCAGGCCCGGAACGTCCGTCACGCCCCGCCTCCGAAGAAGAACAGGGAGCAATCCAAGATGCGGATGATCACCACGAGCCGATTCGGCTGGATGGGCGGCCTGACGGCCGTTTTCCTGGGCATGGCCGCCGTCGCCGGGGAGCCGCCTCGCGAATCGCGAACCGCCGCCAAGAAGGTGAGCTTTGACAAGCAGATCCGCCCGATCCTGCAGGCGCGTTGCCTGGGTTGCCACCAGCCGGCGAAGGCGGGCGGGGCGTACGTGATGACGTCGTTCGCCGGGCTCCTGAAAGGGGGCGAGAGCAAGGACGCGGCGATCGTGCCGGGGCATGCCGACGAGAGCCATCTGGTCGAGGTCGTCACCCCGCAAAAGGACGGCAAGGCCGAGATGCCCCGCGATGCCGCTCCCCTGACCGCGGCCGAGGTCGCGCTTTTGAGCCAGTGGATCGCCCAGGGGGCCGTCGACGATTCGCCCAAATCGGCGATCGCGCGGTACGACATGGATCATCCCCCGGTTTATACGCGGCTCCCGGTGGTGCCGGCGGTCGCGTATTCGCCCGATGGCGCTCTCCTGGCCATCGCCGCGTTTCATGAGGTGTTGCTTTACAAGGCCGATGGGTCCGAGCTCCTGGCCCGGCTGGTTGGGGTCTCCGAGCGCATCGAATCACTCGCGTTTTCGCCCGATGGCAAGCGGCTCGCGGTCACGGGCGGTCTCCCCGCGCGAATGGGCGAGATCCAGGTGTGGGACGTCGCCAAGCGCAAGCTCGCGCTCTCGGTACCCGTTACTTACGACACGGTTTATGGAGCGAGCTGGTCGCCCGACGGGACCAAGATCGCCTTTGGCTGCGGCGATAATACCCTGCGAGCGATCGAGGCCAAGACCGGCAAGCAGATCCTGTTCATGGGGTCGCATAACGACTGGGTTCTCGACACGGTCTTTTCCGTCGACGGCAAGAACCTGATCTCGGTTGGACGAGACGGGACGGCCAAGCTCACCGAGACGGCGACCGAGCGGTTCGTCGACAACATCACCTCGATCACCCCAGGCGCTCTCAAGGGGGGGTTGGCCTCGGTCGCCCGCCATCCCAGCCGCGACGAGATCGTGATTGGCGGTGCCGACGGCGTTCCCAAGGTCTACCGGGTGTTTCGCCAGACGGTCCGCGTGATCGGCGATGATTCCAACCTGATTCGCGAGCTGCCGGGATTGCCCGGACGGATCACGAGCGTGGCGGTCAGCCCCGACGGCAAGCGAATCGCCGCGGCGAGCAGCCTGGACGGAACCAGCGAGATTGGCGTTTTCGGTTACGAATTCGATACCGCCTTAACGGACGAGCTCAAGGCCATTCAGCAAAAGGTGGCGTCGAGCCGCTCGGCCGCGGAGGCCAAGAAGCTCGCGGATTATCATAAGGCTGGCGTGAAGGAAATCGCCCGGGTCAAGGTGGCGACAGCCGGGATTTACGCCGTCGCCTTTTCGCCCGACGGCAAGCGGCTCGCGGCCGCGGGGGGCGACGGGATGGCCCGAATCTATCACGCCGAGACCGGTGCCCTGGTCAAGGAATTCGCCACCGTTCCGATCAAGACCACCACGGGCGCTCGCGGCGAGGCCGTCGCGATGGCACCTTCCAAGCAAGAAGAACCGGTCCCGACCGAGACCCTACCCGCCGGGACGACCTTGAAATCGATCGCGATCGAGCCCAAGGAGATCCGGCTCTCCAATCGTTTCGCCTACATCCAGATCCTGGCGACCGGCCGGACCAGCTCGGGCGAGGCGTTTGACGTGACCCGCATGGTGGAAACCTCGCTGTCGGCGCCGGTCGCCGAGATTTCCCGCTCCGGCCTCATGCGGCCCCGGACCGACGGCACCGCCGTCCTGACGGTCGCGCTCGCCGGGGTGACGGCCAAGGTACCCGTGACCGTGCTCGGGACCACGCTCGCGCCCCGCGTCGATTTCATTCACGACGTCGCCCCCGTCCTGTCTCGGGTCGGCTGCAACGCCGGAACCTGCCACGGATCGGCCCAGGGGAAAAACGGCTTCAAGCTCTCCCTGCGGGGCTACGATCCGCTCTTTGACGAGCGAGCGCTCACCGACGACCACGCCGCGAGGCGAATCAACCCGGCCGCCCCCGAGATGAGCCTCATGCTCCTCAAAACAACCGGGGTCGTCCCCCATGTTGGGGGCGCGCTCATGCGCCCAGGCGAGCCGTATCACGAAATCCTCCGCGCCTGGATCACCGATGGCGCCAAGCTCGACCTCACCACCCCGCGAGTCGCCAAGATCGAGGTCTTCCCCATTAACCCGGTTGTCGAGCGGATCGGGACCAATCAGCAACTTCGCGTGGTCGCCACCTATGCCAACGGCGAGGTCCGAGACGTCACCCGCGAGGCGTTTCTCGAGAGCGCTAACGGCGAGGCCGCGACCGCCAGCCGCGGCGGCGTGATCACCGCCCTGCGCAGGGGCGAAGCGCCGATCCTGGCCCGATTCGAGGGCAATTACGCGTCCACCACCCTAACCATCATGGGGGATCGGTCGGGCTTTGTCTGGGCCCAGCCGCCGAGCTACGGCAAGATCGACGACCTGGTCGCGGCCAAGTGGAAGCGGCTCAAGATCCTTCCCTCCGGCCTTTGCGCCGACGCCGAATTCGTCCGGCGCGTCTATCTGGATCTCGCCGGCCTGCCCCCGACCCCCGAGCAAACCCGTGCCTTCCTCGCCGATACCCGCGATTCGCGGGTCAAGCGCGAGGCCCTGGTCGATTCGCTGATCGGCTCGCCCGAGTTCGTCGATTTCTTGACCAACAAATGGGCCGACCTCTTGCAGGTGAATCGCAAGTTCCTGGGCGTCGAGGGTTCGATCGCCCTGCGCAACTGGATTCGCGCCCAGGTCGCGGCCAACACCCCGTATGACGCCTTCGTGCGGTCGGTCGTCACGGCCACCGGCTCGAATCGCGAGAATCCGGCCGCCGCCTATTTCAAGATCCTCCGCGAGCCCACGGCCGTCATGGAAAACACCACCCAGCTCTTCCTGGCGGTCCGGTTCAATTGCAACAAATGCCACGACCACCCCTTCGAGCGCTGGACACAGGACCAGTATTATCAGACGGCCGCCTATTTCGCCCAGGTCGGGCTCAAGTCCGACCCCGCCGGGGGCAATCGGATGATCGGCGGCACCGATGTCGAGGCGCCCAAGCCCCTGTTTGAAATGGTCTCGGACACCGGCCAGGGCGAGGTCATTCACGACCGCACCAAGAAGGTCGCCCCTCCCAAGCTCCCCTTCGAGTGCGTCCATGCCAAGACGACCGCCGGAGCGCCTCGTCGGGTCGAGCTCTCATCGTGGCTGACCTCCAAGGACAACCCTTATTTCGCCAAGAGCTACGTCAATCGCCTCTGGGGTTACATGTTGGGGGTCGGCATCATCGAGCCGCTCGACGACATCCGCGCCGGCAACCCCGCCTCGAACCCCGAACTGCTCGATTACCTGACGACCGAGTTCGTGAATGGTGGCTTTAATGTTCGTAAGATGATGCGAATGATCTGCGTGTCGCGGACCTATCAGCTTTCGGTTGAAAGCAATCCGTGGAACGCGGACGACAAGACGAACTATTCCCACGCGATGGCCCGGCGGCTGCCGGCCGAGGTCTTGCTTGACGCCGTCTACCGGGCGACGGGCTCGAGCGTGGTGTTTCCTGGGGTTCCGGCGGGCACGCGGGCCGCTTCGCTCCCCGATTCGGGGGTCGACCTGCCCAGCGGATTCTTGACGACCTTTGGCAGGCCCGCGCGGGAAAGCGCGTGCGAGTGCGAGCGCTCGAGCGGGCTTCAGCTTGGGCCCGTCATGGCCCTGGTGAGCGGCCCGACCCTGGCCGACGCGATCGCCGACCCCGCCAACGCGATCGCCAAGCTCGTCGCCGTCGAGCCCGACGATTCCAAGCTCATCGACGACCTGTTCGTGCGGATCCTCAATCGACCCGCCTCGCGGGCGGAGATCGAGACCTGCCGGACCGAGATGGCCGCCGTCGACACGGACCACCGGAGGATCGCGGAGGAACTGGGCAAGCGCGAGACCGAATACGCGATCAAGCGCCCGGTGCTCGAGGCCCAGCGCAGGGCCGCGATCGACGCCGCCCTGACCGCCCTGGCCGCCCATGAAAAGGAAATCGCCCCCAAGCTCGCCGAGGCCGAGCGCAAGCACGCCGCCGAGGTGGCCAGGCTCGAGGCCGAGCTCAAGGCTTACGACTCAGGCCCCTTCGCCAAGCGGCTCTCCGACTGGGAAAAGAGCCACTCGACAACCGTCGTCAACCGTTGGGTCGTCCTCGAGCCCAAGACCATGACCGCGACCAATGGCGCGACCTTCCGGAAAGATCCCGACGGCTCGATCGTCCTGGTGGGCAAGAATCGCAACGGCGTGGTGACGATCACGGCCGAGACCGATCTGACCGACATCACCGGCGTACGGCTCGAGGCGCTCGCCGATCCGCGGCTTCCCCAGGGGGGCCCCGGTCGCGCGGCCGACGGCAATTTCGTCCTCAACGAGCTCGGCCTCTCGGCCGGTCCCAAGGGCGATCCCAAGGGGGCGAAGCCGGTCAAGCTTGAGAAACCCCTGGCCGATTTCAGCCAGGCGAGCTTCGATGTGGCCAAGGCCGTCGATGGGGAAACCCGCGACCCAACCGGCGGCTGGGCGGTTTCTCCGGCGACCGGCGTCACCCACTGGGCGACCTTCGAGACGGCCGCCCCCGTCGGCAAGCCTGGCGGCACCCTGCTCTCGTTCACCCTTCATCACCGATACAACCACGACTGGACCCTGGGTCGGTTTCGATTGTCGGTGACCCGCGGAGCGAAGCCGGTCGGGCTCTCCTTGCCCGAGGAATTCCGTGCGATCCTGGCGACCGCTCCCGAGGTTCGCACTCAGGCCCAGCGCGACCTGATCCACAACTATTTCCTGGCCATCGACGGTGATCGCCGTCAGAAGACCAACGCCCTGGCCGCGGCCCGGGCCCCGTTGCCGGTCGACCCGCGCCTGGTCGAGCTCCGCGCGGCCGTCGAGCAGGCCAATCGCCCGGTCCCGCCCGACGCCGTCTTGCTGAGCCTGCGCCATGATCTCGAGATGAGCGTTCAGCAAATGGTCGCCAAACGGCTCACGGCCGCGCAAGACATCGCCTGGGCCCTGATCAACAGCCCGGCGTTTCTCTTTAACCACTAAACCGATCGCGGAGACGTCGGGTCATCGGCCGGTCCGCTCCTGGGCCGGCTTGGCGGGGCCGTCGAGTTCAAGGGTTCGCTGCTGCGTCAGGGCACTCGCGGTCTGGCCCAGGGGGTTGGCGAGCACCGTCTCCCCGATCCCCAGGCCCTTCTTGATCTCGATCAGATCCTGGCCCAGACGTCCGATATCCACCCGCCGCCACTCCAGCGAGCCGTCGGGCTTCTTGACCGCGACCTTGTAGACGGCGGACTCACCGTGGATCACGGCGAAGTTCACGGCCTTCACCGGGGCCGCGATGACCTCGTCGTGAGCCGTGGTGATCGAAACATCCAGGCTCATGCCCACGCGGATCCCAGGGGGGGCTTTCTCGAGATCGACCACGACCTCGGCGATGCCGATCCTTGGAACCCTGCCCGCCTCGGTTGGAACGGACACCTTGGTGACGCTCTTGACCTTGCCCGGAAATCGCGTCTCGCCCTGGCCTGGCATCATGGTCCAGGCCGACTGACCCGGTTCAATGCTCCCATCGTTGAGGAAGAACACCGTGGCCTGGAGCTGAACCGGGGTTTTCCCGATGTCCACCAACCGGGCGATCGTTTGCCCAGTCTGGACCCTGGCCCCTTTCTCGATCGCGCGCGGGCCGGAAACGTTCGTGTAATGCACCGTCCCCTCGATCGACGCGACCAACCGACAAGCGTCGATCTTGCGCGAAATCGCTCGTTCCATGGCCCGTTCGCGCTCCCAGGTCGCTCGCTTGGCGAGCTCGTCGGATCGGGCCTTCTCGACTTCGGCCCGTAACTCGTTGATCCGTTTCGGGCCGGTGTATTTCTCGAGCATCTGTTTCTTGAGCGCGTCGGTTTCGAGCAGGTCTTGATCTTGCCTGAGCCGGAGCTCGGCCATCTCAACGTGGGATTCAATCGTGATCTCGGCGAGGATCTCCGACGGGCTGGGCTTCAGCAGACCCTGTTCGAGCGCTTCATGAGCCTGCTTCTGGGCGCTGATCAGGCGGTCGAGCCGCTTGTGATCCCTCGGAATGGCGGCAAGGTGGAGCTTTTGCTCTCCTTCAAGCACGCCTTTCTCCATGACGAGCGTGCCAAATTGGTATTCCGTGACCGCGATCTCCGCCACTTCCCGCGTGAGCTTCGCGGTTGTATACGTCGCCTCGGCCGATTTGACGATGAGGGTCTGATTCATGAGCTGATCCTTGAGCTCGCTCGCGTCGAGCTGGCAGACGACATCGCCCGGCTTGACCTGGCCGCCCTCGGGCACCAGCGACTCGATGGCCGTCTCGCCGCTCCCGCGGTAAACGAGATCCTCGGACCGGCCGGCCTGGACAACCCCCTTCGCGACGATGGTTTCCTTGACCCGGACCGGCTTGAGAGTGATGAATCGGGGCG
>JAKBAP010000301.1 GCA_021808995.1 Planctomycetota bacterium
CCGTGTCCAGGTGGCCGTCGACGGCCGGCTCCTCTTTATTCCCTTTGACTACACGCCTAGCCGGGGCGAGCCGGGGGGGGGTGATTCCCCCATCGCGCTAGGGGTCGCCGGATCGGGTGGCGTGGTCGCCGACCAGCTCAGGGTCTATCGTGATATCTATTACACAAGCTATCTCTTCGACGCGCCCTTGGCGGCGCGCGGAGTCGTCAAGCCCGTCGTCCTGGGACCAAACGAGTATTTCATGCTCGGCGACAATAGCCCGGTCTCGTGCGACTCACGATTCTGGAACGCGAGCCCGGTCGTCCCCGGCGATTTCCTGATCGGAAAGCCGTTCCTGGTCCACCTTCCCGGCGACCTCGCGCCGATCCATCTGTTTGGCCGGCTGGTTTGCTGGGTTCCCGATCCGAGGCGTATCCGGTACATTCGATAAGGACGTGGCTCGAGGAGGCGATGACTCGAGAAACTCGGCCGCCGGAGTGATCGGTCTTGGGCATCGCATAAGAGGGGATGGGTGAGGGATGGCACGGGCGACCGCGAAAGAGCGAAGCAAGCCTTCAGCGCGGGCTGTCGACGCCGAGCCGGCGTTGCGGCGGGAAGGTCATCGCGACACGGTCGAGGCCATCGTTGTCGCGCTCATTCTGGCCTTGGTGGTGCGGGGTTTCGAGGCCCAGGCGTTCGTGATCCCGACGGGATCGATGGCCCCCACGCTCATGGGCCGCCATAAAGAGGTCGCCTGCCCGGAATGCGGCTTTACCTACGCGGTCAATGCCTCGGAGGAAGTCGAGCTGGGTTCGCTTTCGCGCGATGTTTACTCGGGCATCTGCGGCAATTGCCGGTTCCAGACCCGGCTCGACGCCGATCCGAGCTTCAAGGGGGACCGGATCCTGGTCATGATGTTCCCCTATGACCTGCCGAATTTGCCCGGCAGCAGCCCTCCCGAGCGCTATGACGTCGTGGTGTTTCGTTATCCCGAGGACCCCGAGGTCAGCTATATCAAGCGTCTCGTGGGTCTTCCTGGGGAGACGATTCGCATTTATCACGGCGATGCCTTCGTCAAGAAGCCAGGGGCCGCGGATTTTGTCTTGGCGCGGAAGCCGTGGCGGCACCTACAGTCGCTGGCGATCAGCGTCCATGACGACCGCTATCAGCCCCGTGCCCTGCGTGATCGGCCGGAATGGCGCAGGTATCAGGGGGGAAACTGGACCGCCGCGTCCGAGACGAGCCGCTACGAGACCAAGGGCGCGGCCTCCACGGAATGGAGCGAGCTCCGTTATCGCCACTTGAACCCCGAGCCCGATCAATGGGACGCCATCAAGAACGACCGCGTGCTTCCCCGCCCGCCACGATCCAAGCTCGTGACCGATTTTTACTCGTATAACACCAACATGGTCGCCGGGTCGACGGATCTGCTCGACGACCCCCGTGGCGAGCAAGAGGGGGCCTGGCGACAGCCACATTGGGTCGGCGACCTGGTGCTGGATTTCACCCTCGATGTCGCCAAGGCCGGGCCTCAAGCGGCCGCCCGGATCGAGCTCGTGAAAGGGGGCGTCCCGGGGCGCTGCGAGATCGATCTGGCGACTGGCGAGGCCGTCTTCTCACGCGGCGGCGTCGAGCTCGGCAAGGCGTCCACCACGCTCAAGGGGGCGGGCTCGCGCAGGATTCAGTTCGCCAATGTCGACAACCGCCTGACCCTGGTCGTCGATGGCGTGCTCGCGGGGGGCGAGGGGTTCGAATACGAGGCCGGCGAGGGGCCCCCAATCCCCACCGAGGCCGACCTGGCACCGGTCGGGGTCGCCGTCCGGGGCGCGGACGCCGCCGCGGCCGACCTTGTCCTGAAACGCGATATCTACTATACACAGACCCCAGGCCGGCTCGATTACGGGGCGGTCTGGGAAGATCGCTATCCCAGCACCCCGACCGAACTCAACGACTTTCTCTCCGACCCCGCTCGGTTTCCCGACCTGAAACGGGTCGGAATGCACGACTACCCGATCGGCCCGGACCGATACTTCATGATGGGGGACAATAGCCCTCGCAGCAAGGACAGCCGAGGCTGGGACACACTCGACGCCGCCTGGGACCCCAGCGAACGAAAAAGCTGGGAAGTCCCCCGCGAACTGATCACGGGAAAGGCGTTTTTCATCTACTGGCCCCACGGCGTCCCCTTTGGTCCGGATATTCGCCTGAACAAGAACACCCGGCTAATCTTTCGCCCCTATTTCGAACGAATGAAGTGGATCCGATAATCCCGCCCCCCTTGTCGGGGTCGAGACGCCAGGCCGATCAGGGAGGATCGAGCGATGCCGCTATTGCAAGTCCGCGGACTCGAAAAATGGTACGGCAACCGCAAGGTCGTCAATGGCGTCGATTACGAGGTCGAGCGTGGCGAGGTCGTGGGCCTTCTCGGCCCCAATGGCGCGGGTAAGACGACCAGCTTTCGCATGACCATCGGGCTCATCGACGCCGATGGCGGCAAGGTGACCTTTGACGGCCGCGACGTCACCAAGCTCCCCATGTATCTCCGCGCCCGGGCCGGCATGGGCTATTTGGCGCAAGATTCGAGCGTCTTTCGCCAGCTCTCGGTCGAGGACAACCTCATGGCGATCCTCGAAACCCGACCGGGCATGTCTCGAAAACAGCGCAGAGCTCGCCAGGACGAGCTCCTGGATCAGTTCGGACTCACGAAAATTCGCAAGACCAAGGCCAATCGCGTCTCCGGCGGCGAGCGCAGACGGCTCGAAATCGCGCGCTCGCTGATCACCGAGCCCAAGATGATCATGCTCGACGAGCCCTTCGCGGGCATCGATCCCAAGACCGTCGCCGAGATCCAGGACCAGATCCGCGACCTGGTCGAGCGCTATCATATTGGAATCCTGCTCACCGACCACCAGTTTCGCGAGACCCTTGAGGTCACCGACCGCTGTTATCTGATCCGCGAAGGGAAAGTCTTCGCCTACGGCGATCGCGAGCAGATCCTGAACAATCCCGATGTGCGAAAGCACTACATTGGCGAGCGGTTCGACGTCGGCCACATGCTCGAGCGCAAGCGCCCCGCCTTGGCGAATCCCACTCCCCCCCCTCACGACCCACTCCCCCCGGGCGCGGCCATGGTGCTGGAAGGGATGCGCGAGGGACCGGTCGACCATCTCGCGTCGAGCGAGCTGATCGTGGGTCAGATCGAGCAGCTCATGGGACCGAGCACCCCGGAGACCGGCCTCTCCGAGCGGATCGACACCAGGGCGACCAGCGATTACGACGACTGGGACTGAGGCGATTCAGGCGATCACGATTCCGCGATCTTGACTCGGGCCGAGGCAAGCATGGAGTCGACGCTGGGCCAGACCCGGTCGGGCGAGAGCTCGACCATGCACTCGAGCCGGTCGCAGGTCTTGACAAAGCTAGGCGCGCACCAGACCTTGCTCTGGACGGTGGCGGCCAGGGGCCCCCAGGGTCCGGTGAGGGTGGGGCTGGTGCAGGTATACAGGCCGATCACCCGCGCACCCGCCGCTGCGGCGAGATGAAGCGGGCCCGTGTCGTTCGAGAGCATGAGATCAGCGGCCCCCGCGACCGCGGCGAGCCGCGTCAGGCTGGTCTTTCCGCGAAGATCGAGCACCGGGATCGGGTCGAGCAATCGCGCGAGCGCGTCGACCAGGGGCTGGTCCTCGCGCGCGCCCACGGCGATCAGACTGGCGTGGTGACCCAGGACCGCGCGGCGGCCGATTTCGGCGAAATGTTCGGGTGGCCAGCGCTTGGTGAGCCAGCGAGCCCCCAGGTTTAGTACCAGCCGAGGTCGGGGGAGCGGGGCCAGGACGTCGCGAGCCCAGGCGTGATCGGCGATCGTGATCGAGGGAAGAAGGCAAGGGTCATCGATCGTCGCCCCCAGGGCCGCCGTGACCCGACGAACCCGCTCCACGGCATGGAGCGAGGTCCGAGGCGCGTCCACCCGGTGGGTGTAAAACAGGCCCGACCCCTCGCGGGCATCGGCCAGGCCGATGCGAATGGGTGCCGCGGTCGCGGCCGTCATCACGCCCGATCGCAAGAGCCCCTGAAGATCAATCGCCAGGTCGAATCGCCCCCGCGCGAGCCGGGCCAATACCCGTGAAAACCCCACCGCCCCCACCGGGTCGAGCTTGGTTTTTCGGACCTCCTGAACGACCAGCTCGTCAAGGTCGCGATGCCCCTCCATGACCTGATGAAACCCCTGACGCACCACCCACGCGAGGTGGGCGCGCGGCCACCGCGCTCGCAGGGCCGGCAAAATCGGGAGCGAATGGACCACGTCGCCCAGCGAGCTCGGCTTAATGATGCACACACGGCTCGGGTCGAGCTCGCTGAGAAGGCGCGTGGGCTTGGCCAAGACGGGACTCCCGTTCCCAGAGTGATCGAGACCTGGTCATTTAATCGCCATCGGCCCGGCACGGCAAGGGGAGTCAGCTCTGGGGAAAAGCAAGGACCGTCAATAAACCACCGCGCTACTCCTCGACTCCACGGCATCCGGTTCCGGTCTCGGCGTTCAGTAGCCGTCGGCGTTGATGATCTCGCCGCCGTTCCGGGTCGAGAGCTTTTGCCAAACCCCCTGGGGGGCACCCATCGATTGGGCCGACGTTGGGTCCCGGGGCGTCGATTCGATTGAATCCTTGATGAAACGCGCCGACCCGTCACCCAGTAACACATTGAGCCCACCGGGGTGCGAACTCGAGGGCGTGGTGAGCCATGCCTGGGCATTGGTGGGCGGGGACACCTTATAGGCGTTCGGTGGATAGGCGGCCGTTACCAAGGTGTAACCGAACTCGCCCAGGAACCACCAATTGACCTGTTCGTCGAACCGGAGGTTGATCGGGTCGGTGTACCCTCGCTGGACCATCATCGACTTCTCGGCCGCGACCATGGTCTGACTGAGACCGTCCGTCACCGAGGCGTATGTTAATGGAGACAGGTCGTTGATACAACCGTTCTGAATGGCGACCGAGGTCGGGTCAACGACACATCCGTTAAGGACCTGGGGCAGGGCATAGGAGTAGCGAGACCCCATGAGGCCCGAGTAGCTCGCGCAGGTCACCAGGGACACGTCGGCCGGGTAAGGGAGCAGTTCCGGTGCCGAACCCGCTCGGACCCGCCCCGCGTCCGGGTCGCTTGGGCACGAGTAGACGCCGACCGCGACGGCGTGGAAGGTGCTGTTCTCGTTCGCGACGATCGCGGTGCCCTGGTTGATCGCGTCATAGAGGGGGACTTGGTCGACGAAGGGCAGGATCGCCACCAGGAAGCTCCGGTCGATCACCCCGGAGCAACTGATTCCGGGCAGCGAGAAGCGTGGGTCGTGAAACATCAATCGGCCCCGCGGCAGGCAGCCGACGGCGTCGTGATAGCCGTGAAGAGCCAGGCCGATTTGCTTGAGATTGTTCTGACAGCGCGAACGCCGGGCGGTTTCTCGCGACGCCTGGACGGCCGGCAGAAGCAAACCGACCAGCAGCCCGATGATGGCGATGACGACCAGGAGCTCAATCAAGGTAAACCCCCTCGACGAGGCGGCCCTGGCCGACGCCGGCCTCGCGCGGCTCGCCGCGAGCCGCCAGAGGATCAGTGCGAGGACAACCCCCCCCGCGGCGATTGCGAGAAGCCAATTCGCCGGGGATTTCTCTTGGATCCTTGCCCTCGAGGCGAGGTCGGGGAGCCCGTGAAACGGCATCCCGAACTCCGCGAGCGGCGTCCGCTCGAAAGACCATTTGAGAAACTCGCAGGTCGTGTCGTCCTCGGGCATCCGGATGGTCACGCGACGCGGCAGGGGAATGCCGTCCAGAGGCGGGTCGTATTCGATGATCGCGGATATTCCGGGCTGAGGCATTGAGGAACCCACGGTACGATGCTCGTATGATCGGATAACCCAGCCTGCATCCGGGTCCAAGACGGCCGAGATGCCTTGGGTGATCCCAGCTTCCTTAACTTCAACCTCGAAATCGACCTTGATCAACTCTCGTCCGTCTTTCGCCACGCTCTCGGCCCTCATGAGACGGTAGCCGGGAAGGGTCATGAGCCGGCTGATCGGCTGACCCAGGATCGCGGACCGTGCGTTCACGAACTCGCCGAAACGCGTCATGTACCGTGAGTAAACAGGCACGCCCGAGTCTGTCGGATCGATGCCCGCGACGAGGTAATCCTTGGACCCGGGCAGTCGCTCCAAATAGAAGTGTTTGAAATTGTAATCTTCTCCGATGCATAAGACCTCTTCGAGATACATCGGGCCGTCGCCCGGGATTTTTCTCCGGATGTTCACCTTTTGAAAGCCGCCATCGCATGCGAAGTCCGCCTCCTCGACCGAGTGTACCTTCGGATTCCCCGCGGCATGCCGAATACGGCATGTCCCCCTGGCCGTCGAGAACCGCACCTTCAGCCGCTCCGCCGCCGCTGGATACTCCCGCTGGAACCGCTTCGCCAGCTCATCGCCTCCCCTTGAAAAGGGCGAAACCCCGAGGAGGACCACCAACACCACCGCGCCTCGCATCAACATGATCGAATCCTCCGTGTTCGGGGAAACATCCATCAAGGGTGAGCCCGGCCAGGTAGGCAAGGGTGAGCCCGGCCAGGTAGTGAAGTCGCCCCTCCCTGGCGA
>JAKBAP010000302.1 GCA_021808995.1 Planctomycetota bacterium
GATCTTCATCTGGAGGGATGTCGCGGGTCAGGATGACCCCGCGCCAGGCGAGTCACTCTGAAGGGATGCCCACTATGAGACCGAACCTCCTAGCCGCGACGGCGGCGCTCGCGTTGGTCTTCCTCGGTTCGACCGCCCGCGCTGAGCGAATCCTGTACCTCGGCGACGGCGACTCGGCGGTCGCCTCGGCCGTGTATTCCACCCTGACCTCCTCCGGCAACCAAGTAACCATTGGACCGAGCGTGACCAGCTTCGGAGGCGCGGGGCTCGCCGGGTATAACGCCGTCGTCATGGCACCCGGCCTCCTGCCCCCCGTTTGGAACAACGGACCCGCCGTCGGTGCCGACATGCCGATGTCCGGTCAACAGGCCCTCATCAATTTCGTCGCGGCCGGCGGCGGACTCGTGACGGGCGGCGACACGTTGCTCGATCTTGCTCAGGGCGGGTTCAAGAGCCTGAGCCCCCTGATGCCGTTCATCGATTACAGTGCCGCGAGTACAGGCAACAGCCCGATCACGTTCGGAGTGCAAACGGCCAACTCCATTATCGACGCGCATCTGCCCCAGAATTTCACCTTCAATTCACCGGATTACCAGGGAACCACGCCGACCGAGGAATACTATCTGCCCAAAACGAACGCCACGAGCTTCTTCACAACCAGTCAGTGGAGCCCAACCTTCGGGCTCATGACTCCGTCCTCGGGCGCGCTGGGCTGGACCTATGGACTGGGACAAGTGCTCAGCATCTCATCCCCGATCAACACAAGTACGATGGGAAACCTGAACTTTGCCCAACTGGTCTCGAACTCAGTAAACTGGACAACTCGGAATCAGACGGAACCACCCGCGTCGGGCGCGAACCCGCCCACGTCGGGCGCGAACCCGCCCATCGATCCAGCACCGATTCCCGAGCCGTCAAATATGCTGATCTGGGGTCTTGCGCTGGCTGGCGCGCTGGTCTCGCGACGCATGAAATGATCAGGACTCATTGATTCCTGGTGATTCGACTTGCCTTTGTGTTTGAGTCGCCCCGGCATCAATCAGCCCTGACCGCTGATCCGTTCCCATCCCCGCGCGCTGGGCCGACTCCCAGGCAGTCAGGCGGGGACGCCCTCTTGTTCGCCGCCAAACGCGACCACGCAAGGGCGCTTGACAGGCTAATTCCAGGCATCCAGGGATCATTTCGCTTCTGGCGGGGAGAGTACCACGCTCGTCCCGCGCCGTTATCGCGGATCAGGAAACCGGGATCGGGATCGGGATCGGACGGCCGGCGGATTTGGGCTAGACTAGCGATTCGCCCCGCTCTTGGGCCGCGCGAGCGTCTCCGCGGCACGGGGATGTGTCGTTCGTCCAAGGGAGCGCTCACGAATGCCACTCAATCACATCAATCTGACCGTCCCCGAGGTTGCCAGGACCAGGGAGTTCTTCGAGACGTATTTCGGATTCCGATGCATCGCCGATCGGGGGCCGATCGCCGTCTTGACCGACGACGCGGGGTTTGTCCTCACCCTGAGCAACTTCGAACGGGCGACCTCCGTCGAGTATCCAGGCGCGTTTCACATTGGCTTTATTCAAGAAAGTCGCGAAAAGGTCGATGAGATCCATGCCCGGCTCAAGGCCGACGGATTCGATGTCGAGGCTCCCAGGCAATACCACGGCTCGTGGACTTTTTACTTCAAGGCCCCCGGCGGCGTGACCGTCGAGATCCAGCACATGAGGATGGATTTCCCCGAGAAATCGGCCGCGATCACGAGGCCCGTTTGACCCGCCGCTTCGCCGTCCGCTACGATGACGGGGCTTGGCCGGCCGTGGTCGTGGACCCCGCGGACGAGGCCATGACGCGAGGGACGAGGCCAACGCATGCGGCTTGGACGAAGGATTCCCTGGATTTCAACCCTGACCGCGCTCGCGGGGGTGGTCCTTATTGGCTGCCAGGGCCAGGCACCCGAGCCGAAACCGTCAGCGCCCGCCTTTCCCGGCGTCGAGCTCAGGCTGGGCTCGCTCGAGGGCGGTGGCGTGCTCGCCGGGGCGTCGGCCTTGCGAGGCGAATGGGTCGCGTCGCGTGGCGGCCAGATCACGATCGTGGAACAGCCACTGACGCTCGATTCGATCACCGCCGCCGATGTCTTCTTCTTCCCAGCCTCGCGCCTGGGGGACCTGATCGAGGCCGGCAAGCTCGCGGTGATTCCCAGGGACGCGATCCTTCCCAAGCGACCGGCGACCGACACCATCGCCCCCGATAACCCGCCCCCCGCCGAGGACCGGCGACCCGACGAGGACGCGCTCAATTATAAGGATATCTTGCCAGGCTTTCGGGAGGAAGCGTGTCGCTATGGCGGCGAATACCGCGCGCTTCCCGTCGGAGGGTCCGCGCTGGTGGTCGTGTATCGCCGGGACGCGATGGAATCAAAGGCCAACCAGGAGGCGGCCAAGAAGGCTGGAATCACGCTAGAGCCCCCCAGGACGTGGGCCGATCTGGACGCGCTGGCGCGGTTTTTCGAGGGGCGAGATTGGGACACCGCCGGGGTGCCCAAGCACGGATTGGCCGCTCCCCTGGGTCGCGAGTCGGAGGGAGTCGCCGATGCCTTTTTCCTGGCCCGGGCGGCCGGGCTGGGGCTGCATCGCGATCATTACGCCTTGTTATGGGATTCCGACACCATGGCGCCGAGGCTGTTATCGCCGCCGATCGTCGAGGCTCTCAAGGCTCATGTCGCCCTCAAGAGCGCGGGGCCGCCAGGTTGCGAGCGGTTCGACGCCCCGGCCGCGCGAAAGGCGTTTCGCGATGGCCAGACGGCCCTCCTGATCGATCGCGCCGAGCGGGCGGATCAGTGGTCGAGCGGCAAGCCGATCGGCGTCGCCCCCTTGCCGGCCTCGCCGCGGGTCTATGAGCCGGTGCTCGGGACCTGGCGGGATGCGTCGTTGCTCGATTCACCGACCATGCTCGTGGCCGGCGGATGCTGGCTGGTCGGCTCAAGCGCGAGCCTGGATGGCGTGAAGCGCGAGGCCGCGATCGACCTGGTCAAGTACCTGGCGAGCGCGGACAATGTGAATCGCTTGCGCACGGAGCGCGGATTTCCCATGCTGGCGGTGAGGACGAGCCAGCTTGGCCAGGGCCTTCCCGACCCGACCCAGGCCCCCGATGTCGACGCGCGCCAATGGAGCGACGCGGTGGCGCGGACCCTTCAGGCCCAGCGCGTGGTTTTATCGCCACGGCTTCCGGGCGCGGTCTCGTATCTTGACGACCTGGCCCAGGGGCGGCTGGCCGCGCTCGCGGGCGAGCCGGTGGAAAAGGCGCTCTCGCAGGTCGCCGAGCAATGGAGATCGCTCACGAAGACGCTGGGGCCGAAGCGCGCGGTCTGGCATTATCGGCGGTCGCTGAACCACCTGGCGACGCTTCCCACTCCGCCTGAACCCGGAACCTGAGAGCCGTTCCATGGACGATGATCAATCGCCCGTTCCCACGTTCGCGGTGGACTTCGAGATCGAGGCGAGGGAGGTCGTCGGGATGTTCGACGTCCCTGCCTTCGCTCGCCGTGGCCAGGACCTCGAGCACGCGCTCGGGCGGCTTGATGAGCGCTGTCGGGATGAACGAAATTCGTTGCTCGCGATGGTTCATATGCGTTTGCGGCAGTGGGAGCGGCAGGCCGACGGGCCCCAGGCGGCGATCGGCGTGTTTCGCGACCCGATCGAGGCCCTGTATCACGCCAGCCAGGCCCCAGCCCCCACCTGGAGCCCGCGATCGGGATCGCCCCGCGCCCGCCGCGCGGTCGCCCGCGACCTGATCGACTCGGTCGACCGCTTCAACCAGCGCTGGCGACAAAGGATCGAGGCGATCAATCTCGACGTGATCAATAATCTCATTGATCAGTATAATCGTTACTACCTTTTGGAAAAAGAATGCGTGATGGGCTCGCCGAGGCTGGCCGCTCGGCTGTTTCAGCCGATCGAGCACCTTGCTCGCGAGCCGTTTTTTCGGAACCACCCCCTCTTGCCTCGACCGGAGCTCGCCGCGCGAGACCGGGCGACCAACATGGATTCGCCAAGGAACGACGCATGATTGATTCGCACGCCGCTCGATTCGTCTTTCGCTCGATTCACCGGGGCGTGACCGCGTTTCTGGTCATGTCCGCCGCGCTTGCCTCGGCCCAGGACGCTCCATCGTCCCCGGGGACGGTCTTTCGGATCACCTGGCAGGGGGGTCCGTTCAAGTCGCGCTTGTCTGGCCGGTTGTATGTGATGATGACGGGGGAAAAGGGGCGTGGCGAGCCCCGGATGGGTCCGAACTGGTTCCGGCCCGAGCCGGCCTTCGCCCGCGACTTCACCGATTGGAACGGCGAGACACCGCTGGTTCTCGACGACAAGAGCGATGGATTTCCTGGCTCGCTCAAGGAGCTCAAGCCGGGGACGTACCAGATCCAGGCGGTTGTGAGGATCAATCGCGACACGCACAAGATCGGCGACGGGATGGGGAATCTGTATGGTCCCGTGGTGACGGCCGAGATCGATCCCAAGCGATCGACGACGATCCCGCTGGTCGTCGACAACGCGGCCATTGGCCGCCCGTTCGCCGAGACGCCTCGGGTGAAGCTGGTCGAGACGCCAAGCCCGCTCCTGTCCGCGTTTTACAAGCGCCCGATCACGCACCGGGCGGCGGTGATCTTGCCCCAGGGGGTCGAGAAAGGGGGCCAGGGACCGAAACGACCCACGCTTTACATCATACCGGGATTCGGCGGTGATCACACGATGGCGTTTGGCTTCGTGGGTAATCCGCGGCTGCGCTATGGGACCGAGCTGATCCGCGTGGTTCTCGACCCTGATTGTGGGACGGGTCATCACGTCTTCGCCGACAGCGCGAACAACGGACCTCGCGGCCGTGCCCTTGTGGAGGAATTCATCCCCTACATCGAAAAGACGTTTCCGGCCGTCGCCGATCCTCGAGCGCGGCTCCTGAACGGGCATTCGTCCGGGGGTTGGAGCAGCCTGTGGCTCCAGGTCTCGCGACCCGACTTTTTCGGTGGCGTCTGGTCGACCGCGCCCGACCCGGTCGACTTTCGCGATTTTCAGAGGATCAACGTCTATGCATCCGGCGAAAACATGTTTCGCGACCGTGCCGGCGAGCGCAGGCCGATCGCCCGGATGGGGGGAAAGGCGGTGCTGTTTTACGAGCCCTTTTCGCGAATTGACGACGTGATCGGCTGGGGTGGTCAACTGGGCTCGTTCGAGGCGGTCTTCAGCCCGCGAGGGGCCGACGGGCGGCCTCGCAAGCTCTGGGACAGGACCACCGGCGCGATCGACCCCGACACCGCGAAGAGCTGGGAGCCTTACGACATTCGCCTGGTCCTCGAGCGAAACTGGCCCACGCTCGGTCCCAAGCTCAAGGGAAAGCTCCACGTGATCACGGGCTCGGTTGACACGTTTTATCTCGAGGGGGCGGTTGAATTGCTCAAGGCCTCGCTTGCGAAGCTAGGCTCCGACGCCGTCGTCGAGATCGTCCCCGACCGTGACCATGGCACGCTCCTGGACGCCACCCTCGCCAAGCGGCTCGACGCCGAGATGACCGCGGCGGTCCGTGAATGGCTCCCCGATCCCAAGCCCAGGACCGATTGATTCCCCACCCTCCGCGACCGCCAAGGACGCCCCCCATGCCCGTGCTCGAGCGCGAGGAATACATCGAACAGGCCTATTTTTTCCACGCCTTTCGCGAGCGCCTGATCGATGGGCTGCCATCGCAGGAGATCCTCTCGTCGGTCGAGCTCGAGCTCCTCTCGACCACCAAGCTCCCCATGGCTGTCTCGTTCCTCAAGGTCGAGATGAAGGGGAGCGGCCTGCTCGGGCCGGCAATGGCCCGGCTCGGACATTATTTCACCCGCTTTCAGACCCATGTAATCATCCAGGCCGAGCTTGATCTGAGCCGGTTCGCGATCGACCAGGCGCTCCTGGTCCTGGAGCGCGAGGCCAAGTACAAGAGCGAGAGCCCGTCGCTCGCGGGGCTCTTCGTGTTCCAGTTCGAGGCCCTGTCGCGCAATCGATTGGGCTATACCCAGGGGCTCGCCGCGATGGCCGGCGACCCGTTTTACAGCGAGGATTGGGTCGACTATATCCTGACCCTGCGCACTCGGCTCGGCGACGTGGATTTCGCCGACTTGATTTTCGTCCGCTCCGAGTATTTCCTCGCGGAAAGGCGCAGGCTGAACCCTGAGTTCGCCCCGAAATTCCCGATGCTCTTTGGTGAGCGCGAAGGGAAGATCGCGCGGGCGAATCGCGGGCGCGACCCGCTCTATCTCTTCTCAGCGCTTCAGCGTCAGCTTGGGTATCCGGAGGTACCGCGCCCGCGGCGGGCCGACGAGCTCGAGGCCCGTGTTCACGTGCTCGAGCAAAAGCTGCTCCAGCTCGAGAACCGGCTCAAGCTCGCCGAGAACGACGCCCAGCACGACCTCGACCTGGCCCAGGTCCTGGTCAAGCCGGAGGACACCGCCGGCGTCCCCACCGGCTGGGGTCGAAGGAAAGAGATCTAGAATCCCCCGGGGCACATCCGCCCCCTCAATCAAGGAGCTCGCCTCGATGATCGGAGCACGCCTCGTTTTCTCGGCCGTGGCCGTGATTG
>JAKBAP010000303.1 GCA_021808995.1 Planctomycetota bacterium
TGACCACCATTATCGAAGCGCCGACGGTCGCCCAACTGGCCAGTCGCGTGGTCGAGGACCAATCGCGAGGCGTGCTGGTGCCCCTCGCCGAGGGAAGCGCTTCGCCCCCACTCTTCCTGGTTCACGACGGCGACGGCGAAACGCTGCTTTACAGAAACCTCGCGGCGGAGCTTGATCGTCCCGTCTACGGACTGCAACCACGCGCCCTGCCGCGCGTCCCCCTGGCTCATTCCCGAATCGAGGACATGGCCGCCGATCACATCGCGCGAATTCGCGAGGTCCAACCCCACGGCCCGTACCTGCTGGGAGGCATGTGCGCGGGGGGCGTGATCGCGTACGAGATGGCGCGTCAGCTCCGCCAATCGGGCGAGCAGGTCCCGTTCGTGGCCCTTCTCGACGCCGCCGACCCCACGGCGACCCTCAAGAGCTGGCGGGGCACCAGCCGGCGGTTCCAGAGTTTCACGACGGTTTTTGAAGCGCGGGAACCGGTTCCACTCCACGAACGAGTCGGCGCGGTCCTGGTCAAGGCGGGACGGAAGGTCAAGAATCTCACGGTTTTCGTCGTGAGCCGAAGGTGGAAGGCATTTCGAGATGAGATCCAGATGCGCGCGTTGCGCCACTATCTGGATCGGGGCCTTCGCATCCCGCCATGGCTTGAGCGGATACCAGTTCGGACCGTCTATCTCTTCGCCGAACGATGTTACCGGCCCCAGACGCCCCTTGACGGCACGCTCACGCTTTTCCGGGCGACCCAGGGCGAGGAGAATGACGAGCCCTATATCGAGCGTTATCAAGATCCGTTGCTGGGCTGGGGGATGAGGACCACCAAGCAGGTCGAGGCGATCGACGTGTCGGGGGGGCACTCGAGCATGCTTCAGGAACCTCATTCTCGGGGTCTGGCTCGCCGCGTGCGGGCGGCCGTCCAAGAGGCGTTGGCGGGATCTCCCGATGAGTCCACGCCTAGGGAGAAAGGCTCCCATCATCGGCCAAGATCGGGGGCTCGGGTCGAGGAACCGGCGTGGCGAGCGAGCTTGGATGCCCTGGCCGCGCGACCCGGAAATGATTAGGATGATTATTCGATTGATTCCATCGGGAGCGCGGACATCGTGCAAGGGTGGAATCTCGCGTCTCGTGGAGCGGTTTTCCCTCGAATGAGCGAAGTACTGGCGATTATTCCGGCCTGGGGGGGATCTCGGAGAATGCCTGGGCCGCTTCGCCCGTTTCTGGGCAAGCCGTTGATCGCGCATGGCGTGCTGCACGCCTGGGAAGCCGCCTCCGTGGACCGGGTGGTCGTCGCGACGTCCGATGTCGGGATCGCGGAAGCGGCCGAGGCCTATGGCGCGGAGGTCGCGTGGCGGCCGGAGTGGCTTGGCGGGGACTCGGCGGGTGTCGGGTCGGCATTTCTTGATGGGACTGACCACTCGTCGGGAGCGGGCGATCCACGGCTGGTTGTTTTCCTGGCCGCCGACATGCCGCTACGTCGTCCGGGCGAGGTTCAATCGGCGATCGAGACCCTCGAGCGCGAGGAGGCCGACTCGCTGTTCTCGGCGACGGCCGTTCGGGGCCGCGGCTGGCGACGCGACGCGGGTGGATTGACCGGGCTTGATCACGACCCGGCGATCGCGGGCGATGGGCTGGATCTCGGCGAGTCGCTGCTCGAGAACGGCTCGATTTACGTCGTGAAGCCGTGGGTCTTGCGCGAACTTGGGAGCCGTCTGGGGGGCAAGATGGCGGTTCACCTCATGGACCCTCTGGATTCGTTGCCGATCAAGGAACCTGGCGACCTCGAGCGTCTTGAGCGACTGGCGGCGATTCGGGAGCCGCGCGCGACGCCGGTGGGGCTCGGGCGAATTCGCTTGCTCGTGCTGGATTTTGACGGTGTGATGACCGACAACCGGGTGTGGGTTGGGCAAGATGGAACCGAGTCGGTCGCCTGTCACCGGGGTGACGGCATGGGGATCGGCCGGCTCAAGGAGAGCGGGGTTCCGATCCTCGTGATCTCGACGGAAACGAATCCAGTCGTGGCCGCGCGATGTCGTAAACTGGGATTAGCCTCGATCCAGGGCTGCGATGATAAGCTGTCGGCCCTGCGGCGAGTCGCCGCTGATCGCGACCTGAAGCCCGGGGAGATCGCTTACGTGGGGAACGATGTCAACGACCTGGAATGTCTGGGCTGGGTGGGGACCCCGATCGCGGTGGCCGACGCGGTACCGGAGGTTCTCGAGGTCGCCCGACTGGTCACCAAGAGCGCCGGCGGCCAGGGGGCGGTTCGTGAGGTGACCGACTGGCTTCGTGCCGTCCACGTCCCCGCCTCCTCATCGTCCCTTGAGCGAGTCTGAACAATCGAAGCCCAAGCCGGGATGAGCGCGAGCGAGCCCCGCCCCGGGATCGATGGGCGAATCCTCGGTAGCCTCGGTAAAATGTCCTTGTGGTCACGTGATAAGCAATTTGGATTCCGCATGAAAGGCAACCCATGATCATCAACCCCATCGATCGCGAATCGCTCCGGGCTCAAGTCCGGAAAGCGTCCCCGGTTCCCCATTTCAAGATCGACGGTTTCCTGGATCCGACGTTCGCCGAGAGCGTGCTGGAGGCGTTCCCGTCGTTCGACGAGGCTCTCAAGGTCGGGCGGACCTTCAGCGCGGTCAACGAGCAGAAGAAGGTCCAGGTGACCGATTCCTCGCTCTTTTCCCAGCCGATCGCCCAGCTCAACCAGGCGCTGGCGGCTCCTGAGTTTCTCGATCTCATGAGTTATGTCTTCGACATTCCCAACCTGCTCGCCGACGACATGCTGGTTGGTGGCGGGATTCACCAGACGGGTCCCCGTGGGCATCTCGACGTGCATATCGACTTCAACTACATCGAGGACCGAGCGCTCCATCGGCGACTCAACATTCTGATTTACTTCAACAAGGACTGGCGCGAGGAATGGGGAGGGAACATCGAGCTGTGGGACAAGGACGTGAAGGTTTGCGAGCACTCGTTTCTTCCACTGTTCAATCGATGCGTGGTCTTTGAAACCAATGAGATCAGCTATCATGGGGTGACGGCGGTCAAGTGCCCCGCCGACAGGTCTCGGAAATCGTTCGCCGCGTACTATTATACGAAGGAAGCACCCAAGCACTGGACTGGCGAGAGTCACACCACGATCTTCAAGGCTCGGCCGGACGAGATCATGAAGGGGCAGGTTTTGATGCCGATTGAATCGGCCAAGCGGGGCGTCGTGACGGCGTTTCGCGGCCTGAAGAAAAAGATCAAGCAAACGCTCTCCCGGTGAGCTCCGGTTTCGGGCGAGATGGTTGACGGTTCGCGGCGATTTCAGTGTTTGTCTTCCCCGAGGTCCCAAGGCGCACATGACCGAAACAGATATGATCAACACTCTTGACAAACCGAGTCGATCGTCTCTCGATCGCGTCGTGTCGAGCCATGCCCTCGGGCTGGAACCGAGGGCCGACGGCGCGAACCAAGGATCTCCCGAGATCGTGATCGAGCCGCGGTCGGGTTGGATCGCGATCGACTGGCGCGAGATGTACACGCAGCGTGAGTTGCTTTTTTTCTTGGTTTGGCGCGACATTCAGGTGCGGTACAAGCAAACCGTGCTCGGGAGCGCGTGGGCCGTGATTCAGCCGCTCATGCTGATGCTGATTTTCTCGTTCCTGGGGCGATTCGCGAGGATCGAGCACGGTTCCGCGCCGTTTTCGCTCTTCGTGTTCGCGGGCTTGATCCCCTGGACGCTGTTCTCGCAGGGCTTCCCGCAGGCCGCGCTGAGCCTGGTGAATCAGCAAAACATGCTCTCGAAGGTTTACTTTCCTCGCCTGTTCGTACCCGTGGCGTGCGCGTGCGTGTTCCTGGTCGATCTCCTCTACTCGCTCGTGATCTATGGATTCCTGCTCTTGGCTTACGGCTACACTCCAGCCTGGACCGTGATCTTCGTCCCGTTTCTCGTGGTGCTCACTCTCATCGCAACGCTCAGCCTTGGAATCACCCTGGCCGCCCTGACGGTTTTTTACCGCGATTTTCGCCACCTGGTTCCGTTCATGGTTCAGATCCTGATGTACGTGATCCCGGTCTTCTATCCGGCCTGGCTGATTCCCGAGAAGTATCACTCGGTACTGGCTCTTAATCCCATGTTTGGCATTGTCACGGCGTATCGTTCGGCGATTTTGGGGTATCCCTGGGATTTCCAATGCCTCTTGATTTCGTCGGTCTCGGCCGTGTTGACCTTTGTCTTCGCCATTTTCTATTTCCGGCGGACCGAGCGTGCCTTCGCGGACTTCGCGTGAAACGCCAGGGCGTCGGATCGTTCATCCTGGATCTCATTTTCCTCACACGAGTCGAACGGCGGCCATGAGCCAAACGATCATTGACTGTGCCCAGATCAGCAAGAGTTACAAACTTGGCGCGCGGCGGGCGAAAAACGTCCAGATGGGCGCGGCCTTCACGATGCGCGACACGTTCTCGGACCTCATGGGCTCGGCCCGGCGAATGATTCGTGGCAAGACGAGGCCGAAGCGCGAGCAGGACGACGTCTTCTGGGCTCTGAACGACGTTTCGTTCGAGGTCAAGCGAGGCGAGGTTGTGGGGTTGATTGGCCGCAACGGCGCCGGCAAGTCGACGTTGCTCAAGATCCTGAGCCGAATCGTCGAACCGACCAAGGGCAAGGCTCGCTTGCGGGGCCGGGTGGCGTCGCTGCTCGAGGTTGGCACCGGCTTTCATCCCGAGTTATCGGGACGCGAGAATATCTATTTGAATGGCGCGATCCTGGGCATGCGACGGGCCGAGATCGACCGCAAGCTCGACGAGATCGTGGCGTTTTCGGAGATCGAACGGTTCCTGGACACGCCGGTCAAGCGTTATTCGTCGGGGATGTATGTGCGGTTGGCGTTCGCGGTAGCCGCCCATTTGGAGCCCGAGATTCTGATCGTCGACGAGGTCCTGGCGGTGGGAGATTACGCGTTTCAGAAGAAGTGCCTGGGGAAGATGCACGATGTCGCCAGCGGCGACGGCCGGACGATTCTGTTCGTGAGCCACAACATGGGGGCTCTGAACCAGCTCTGTGATCGAGGCGTCCTGCTTGAGAACGGGTCGGTCACGATGATTGGTCCGGTCGACGAGGTCGTCAATCGCTACCTGAAATCCGGACTCGGCCAGAACTCGGCCATGGTCGAGTTCCCCGAGGATCCCTCGAAGCCTTGTCAGTTCGTTTCAGTTGAGATTCTCCATGAGGATGGTTCGCCCACCACGGATTTCAGTTGTGACGAGCCGGTGCGGATTCGGCTTCGCATGCGAATTCGGGAGGTGGGGGGCGGGGTCTTCATGTCGCTCCAGGTGCTTAACCTTGATGGAGTTCGGGTGCTCAATTCGGACATCCGGGACCTCAATACGTCGACCGCCGAGGCGCTACGCCCGGGACTGCACGCCTTTGACGTCGTGATCCCCCCGCGCTTGCTCTCGCCGACGACCTACCTAGTCAACGTGGTGTGTTCGATCCATTTCGCCGGTGTCGTGGATCAGCATGAGTCGTGTTGTGAATTCACTCTCAGCGACGTGGAGACGCCGATTAACCAACGCCCCGGGGTGCTGGGGGCGCGGTTGCCGTGGGGGCATCGTATCGAGGCCGACCAGCTCGGGTGAGCGCGCAATCCGGAGACAGCGACTGAATCCAGGGAGATCGCGTCCCATCGCGGAGGGATAGCATCATGTCTTCACTTAACGCGCTGATCGCGATCCTTGGCTGGGCACCCATGGCGGTGGTTTTGTTCGCCGTGTTGCCGCCGCGCCGCGCCGCCATTGGGGGAGCGATTGGCGCGTGGCTTCTCCTGCCCCCGATCGTCATCGACCTTCCCGGATTCCCTGATTATGGCAAGTCCACGGCCGCGACCGTGGGTATCTTGATCGGCACTGCGATCTTCGAGAGCCATCGCCTGTTCTCGTTTCGTGTTCGCTGGTTCGACATGCCCATCATTCTGTTTTGCATAACCCCGCTCCTATCCTCGCTCTCAAACGACCTGGGCGTGTACGACGGGCTGTCTGGGTCCTTCCAGCAGATGGTCCGATGGTTCTTTCCCTACCTCATCGGCAGGCTTTATCTGACCGACCTGGACGCCATGCGTGAAATGGCGATGGGAATCCTCATCGGCGGGCTCTGGCTGCTCCCGCTCGTCTTGTTCGAAATGCGAATGAGCCCCCGCCTGATGCAGGACATCTATGGGGTGGGCAACTGGGAAGGCGCGATACGATTTGGAGGCTATCGCCCGAGGGTCTTTTTCACGTCGGGCCTGGAACTCGGGCTCTGGATGAGCGCCGTCTCGCTGGTCGCTTGGTTGCTCTGGCGTGGCGAGTCTCTGAGGCGAATCGCAGGCGTGCCGGGGGGGGTCGTTGTCGCCACCCTGTTCGTGGTCACGCTTCTCTGTCGTTCGACGGGATCGACGGTCCTTCTCTTCCTGGCGATGGCCGCGCTCTGGACCTCCTGGCGATTTCAGTCCAAGAAACCGATGTGGGCTCTGTTGTGGGCCGCGCCGATCTACTGCGCCCTCCGAGTCTCCCAGCTCTGGTCGGGGGACCAGATTGTCGCGCTTAGCCGGATCCTCATC
>JAKBAP010000304.1 GCA_021808995.1 Planctomycetota bacterium
TCCGACGGCCATCATCACGCCGCCGGTGGGGACGCCAAACGAGTGAGGGCTGACCGTGCGATATTCAAAGCCCCGCATGCTGCCAAAGTTACCCGCGAAGTATCGCTCGTACACCGGCGTGGTCTCGGTCGTCACGCCGTAGTGGCCGCGGAGCGTGAAAAAGCGCTGGCCGCTGCCGTCGGGGCGGCTTCCCGTGGGCAAGAACACCCGTCCCTCGGCATCGAATTTGGTCCAGGTGAAACTGCCAAAGCCCTGTTCGGCCGCGACTTCCAGATACTGCCCCTTGGTCGACATGAGCGGGTTGTTGCGGTTGTCGAACCGCAGGCTCGGCCGGAGCGAAAACAACGACGTGTAACCGCTGGCGGCCAGATAATCGGCGGGGGCCGGCGATTGGTAGCCGAAAAAGTCGACTTCCTCCGCTCGGACCGCGAAATCGGTGTACATGCTGGTGCCGATTTGTCGACCCAGCGAAAACCGTCCGCCCCCTCTGCGCTCGTCCCAGTTGGGATAGATTCGCGATGTCAGGTATCCCGTCGCTCCGGCCCCGATCGGGAGGTCGAAAAGATAGGGCTCGCGCAGGCTGACTTGCATGAAATTCACCCAGTTGCCAGCCTGGACGTTGATCCGAAACTCCTGGCCGCCACCGCGAAACGCCATGCCGTTCGTGATGTCGCTGAACGAGCGAGGGAAATTGAAAATATTGAAATTCTTCTCGGTGATCATGACGTTGGCCATGAGCCCCTGAAAGCTATTGGCACCCACGCCGATCATGAATTTGCCCGTGGGGGCTTCCTCGACCGAGGTCACGACGTCGGCGAACGAACGATTGGGAAACGGGTCGTTGCGATCCGGGGAAACGTCGGTCATGTTCATGCCGGGGATGCTGGGATCGCTCCCCACCGGCTCGCCCGAACCCACCGGCGGCGATCCAAAAGTCCCAGGTGGAACGGCCCCGGGAGGGATCGCCGGGACGCTGGGCGTGGGCACGTCCACCGCCGGCGCGGCGTTGGCCGGCGGGCTGAAGGGGGTGGCGTTAAAGGGGCCAAACGCCCCTCCACCAGGCTCCGACGTCGTCGCGGGCTGACCCTGGGGTGCCTGAACGGGGGGCTGATCCACGCCGCCGGGATCTTGCATCCGCGCCTGGGTCGCCTCGCCCAGAAGAGGCATCATCAGGTCGCCGTAAGGCTTGTTCGCCGGGCGCTCGCCCACGATCTTGATGTCGATCTGCTTCCCCTTCTGGGGGTCGTTCATGAAGTAACCCAGCGAGTTCAGCCGCCGCCGGAAGATCTCGATCCGGTTCTTGTCGAGAATCTCGCCCGGCAACAGGCCCGCTTGAACCGCCTCGCGACGAATCACCTTGTCGCGGGTCCGGTTGTTCCCCTCGATTCGCAGCTCCGCCAACATGAAGGGCTCGTGCTCCTCGATCTGGTACACCAGGTCGACCACCCCAAGCTGATTGGTGAATCGCGGCTCGCACATGATCGAGGCCTTGATATACCCTAGCTCGTTATACTTGATCAGCATCCGCTCCTTGTCGGCGTCGCGGACGCCCATCATGAACGGCTTGCCCGAATGGAGCTCGAGGCCCTCCATGAGCTTGGCGGTCTTGATCTTGGAATTCCCCTCGAGAACGATGTTGCGAACCTTGTATTGCGTTCCCTCGGAGACCACGAAGGTCAGCGCGACCTTGCCGCTGATGTCGGCGGGGCGTGTCACCGGCGTGACCTTCACCTCGAAAAACCCATGGGCATAGTAATAGTCGATCAGCTTTTGACGGTCCTCGTCGAGCATCTCTCGCTGATACCGGCCAAAAAACCCCAGGATCGGTATCCGGCACATGATCTTGGTCTTGAGGGTGGCGTCGGTGGCGAAGACATTGCCCTTGAAATCAATGCTCGACAGCTCTTCCTTGGGCCCCTCGAAGATCTCGATCACGATCTCGACATCGCCGGCCTCGCCCCCCTTGATCAGCTTCACGGAGGCTTGCTCATAGCCCTTTTCCTGATACAAGCGCAAGATCTGGCCGATCGCCACGCGCGTATGATTGGGATCCGCCCGATTGCCCGCCTTGAGCCCGGTCGTTTCCTCAAGCTCCTTGAGCTTGATCGCACGCCGACCCTTAAAATCGACCTTCTTGATCGTGGGCATTTCCACGACCCGAAAAATAAGATTGTATTTTCCGCTCTTGGGGGGCGATTCTTCATGGTAGTAGGTCACGTCCGAAAACCACTTGGTCCCCATCAGACTCTTGAGGTCGGTCTCAACCTTGTCTTGATCGAGCGGCTGACCGACGCGGGAGAGAAGCTTGGCCTTCATCTTCTCGGGGGTGATCGAGACGTTGCCTTCAAACTGAATCGCCCCGATCGTCCCCTCGGGAAAACGGTCACCCTGGGCACGAACGGCGCCAGCCCCGGCCAGAAAGCAAAACGCGGCGACCACGATCACCCAGACAACCGACCGAGGATGGTCGGGGCGCGCGAGATTGACGCTCGGGCTCGCCTCTTCCGTGAGCGAAGAGTCGCAACCCGCCCAGTCAATTCCAGGCGCGACCGAGGTCGGGCGTTCCTTACGTGTCATGAGCGCTCGTTCCTGAGCCGAACCGATCCAGGGCGTCCGGGGCGACCATCGCCTCTCGCTCGTTGGACCAATCCCCACGCATGGCGTCCTTGTGCGACCGCCCACGCGCCTTCACGCCATTTCCAGGCGCGACGTCCCCCAGCGAGATTCCCGACGACGGCTCGAAAGCACGGGCGAAAAGTCGTCTCGCGACATCCTGCCATCCCTGGCCGAATACCACCAGAATAGGCCCCTGCGCCGTCGCCAAAGTGACGTGACTAGGCCGCGTCTTCTACCCGAGAACCCATCCCCTCGCAAGATCGATCCCCAAACCTTTCTCCCACCCAATGCATCCATCATTCCGCCAGGGTGAATCCGCTCCGAAGCGAATCCAAGGGGAAAAACCATGGACCAACCGAAACGACCGACTTTTTTCGTCCTGGTCGACGCCGAGGAAGGGGACTTTCCCTACCTTTATCTTGATCAAGCCTATCTCGAAAGCGCGATCGAGCCCCCCGACGTACGCGACAATGTGTACAAATGCGTGATCGATTCCGAACTCAACCTCTATGACTGCGAGACCGACGGCGTGAGCTGCCGGATCGTGAAAAAGGGAACCGCCGACGAGGAAACTCTCAGGGCATACCTGAAGCAATGCCTCAGCAGGACGCTTGACCATCCACGATCGTTTCGCATCACCCCCTCGGTGCTTGATAAGCTCGATCTGGACGAATTGTGTCAAATAGCGGTGCCATTCGCCGTGGATGGAGCCCCGTCCAGGTCGAGGCACCTGCTCAGGTCCGCGCTGATTGGCTCGATCGTTGGCCTGTGGATGAGCCCGGCTTGCGGCTTGCTCAATAGCTTGACCGAGGTCGGTACCCCGACCTTCATGGTCTGGGGCGCGATCCTGGGGACCGTCTGGGGCCTGGTCGGCCGCGGCCGCCACGCGACATCGCGCCATTAGGCCCTGGCATGGACCTTGTCTGCTCGATCAGCGCGAGGACCCGCGGATCAGCCAGACCTCGGATACCTGGCAACCACGGCCATTGCCGCCGCGACCCGGCTCGACATGCCAGCTCAAATCCAGCGAACCCTTTCGGGTCGCCTCCCGTGGGATGTCGAACTCGAGCGGGCTCATGTCGCGCGGCTTGAGCAAAAAGGGATGAACCTCGAGCCCATGGCCGGCGAGCAGGCGAAGCTTCACCTGCCACATGTCGCCGGTGTAGACGACTCGCACCCGATAGGCAGCCTCGGGGTCGAGCCCATCGTAATGCATCGTGAGCGGGCCATCGTAAAACCCCGTCGCGTGCCGGCACCACGACCGCCGCCACCGCGGGTCTTGATCAAACCCCGTGCGGGCCGCCCGGAAACCCGCCGGATCCTGCTCGTAGCTCGAGCCCAAAACCACGTGGGGTCGATGAAGCGGGTCGCCCAGATCATCGTAAAAACCGCCAGGACCAGGATTGGTCCAGTTGATCATGGCATGAACCGCTCGAGCCTGATCCACGGTCGAGCTCATCCCCCGGATCGCGGCGAAACGAGCCAGGAACCAGTCCGCGTTGTTGAGCTCGGCGTCGATCGTGTCGAGCATCGTCCCGCGGCCGATCGCGATCGCCTTGTACTTCGCCACGCTGAGCTGCATGCCAATGCTCTGAAAAAGCGCCTCCGCGAGCTCAAACGCCCGCGCTCTCAGATCCAAACCCGGTCGATGCGTGACCGCGCTTTCCAGGATCGTCTGGGCTTCGTCGATCGCCCGCGCGGGCCCGATCGACCGCGCCTGGCGAAGCATATCAACGGCCCGTTGCTCAAGGTCGGTCTCGGCGATCAGCCGCCGCCTGACATAGGCATCGTAATACGCCCGAAAGAGCGCCTGCTGGAACCGCCAGTTGTGCAGTGTGCTGGGCGAGGCACCTTGCTCAAGGGTCTGAAACCGCGCCAGGGTCGTCTCGACCGCGCTGTTCGCGATCAGTGGTCCTCGCCAGTTTTCCTCAAGGGCGAACAGCCCCTGGGCGAAGCCGTCGGCCATGGCCGGATCGAGCCCGACCAGGGTCCGAGCGTATTCGCGGAGGGTCTCCACCAGAGAGGCGTCCGGCGACCAGCCCAGAGCGCTCCAGACGATCTTGTTGACGTCGTCGTTGCAGCCCTCGGAATAGGTGACGAATCCCACGGTTTGATCGGCGAACGCATGAAAGATCGCCGCCTCGTCGCGCGGTCGGGGATTGATCGGCTCGCGCCCGGCGGTCACCGAGTAGGCGACGTCCCAATCAGGCACCGGATACTGACAGCGCAGGCTATGGGTGATATCGGGGTAGTCGCGAATGGGATATCGAGCGGGGACTTTCGCGCGGAGTTCGGGCAAGGGAATCCGGGTCTGCGGCCCATAGGCCACGCCCGAGAGCCAGGGGGGCTCTTCCTTGAGAATCGCCAGGAACTCATCGAGCCATTCCTGGGAAAAGCCCTGGGCGCTCACCCACATTCGCGCGTGGGGGTGATAGCGCCTCAGGTTTTCGGCCTGTTTTTCCAGGAGCGCGAGCAGCGTCCTGGGGCGCGTATGGCCAGGGTCGCCGCCAGGCACGAAGACATCGTCAACCCGCGGCAACGCCTGAAAGACACGCCCCCAGTTGTCGATCTCACGCGCGACGGTCGCGGGGTTGGTGTAATCGGCCTCCATCGCGGGATACCAGATCGACACGTCAAGCCCGAACTCCGCGCAGATACGCGACATCCCCACCATCATCTCCATGGGAGGAAGCGGGAAATGCGGGCTATCGGGCAGGTCGTCGGTGCGCGGAGGCAAGAGCTCGATCGTATTGACGCCAAATTGCGCTAGCTCACCAATATAGCGCTCCCACCGCGGCAAATCCCAGGCGTCGTAGGAGTTGGTCTTGGGACGGTAGCCAAGCTGCTGGCCTCGGATGGCGTACTTGGGCGAGGTCGCCATCGAGAGCGGTCTCGGCAGCGTCACGCGATCCGCGGCGATGTGAACCGACCGAAGCAGCCGGCCGACGCCAAAAAGCACGCCCCGAGCATCGGTGCCGACGACGGCGATTCGCGTGGCCCCCCCTTGCGCCCCGGTTTCGATGCGATAGCCCTCGGGAGCGAGCCCCACCGCGTATTCGGCCGGTACCGAGACCTTTCCAATAAGCCGAGCGGGCGTGACCACGATCACCGGCCGACCAGGCGCGGCCGCCCTCGCGGGGGCGCTCCAGTCCGCGCGTGAACGCCGCTTGATCTCATCGATGAGCAACCGGACCGCGCGTGATTCGGGACCGTCGAGCCCCTCGGGGACCGTCACCACCGCGTGGGTTAACTCGATTTCATCCGCGACCGCGAGACGACCACCCAACCCGACGACCAGTACGACCATCACGAGAATGGCATTTAGTTTATTCATTGATGTCTCTAATCCTTGGCGAGCAGGGTTCCGTCATGACAAGATCGCCTGGACGGGATGATGCTCCTCGACACCGGTCAGGCGAAGGTCGAGGCCCTGAAACTTGACGTTTAGCCGGCGATGATCGATCCCCATGCAGTGGAGAATCGTGGCGTTCAGGTCATGGATATGAACAGGATTGGAGACGACGTTATAGCTAAAATCGTCGGTCTCGCCATGGACGACGCCAGGCTTGATCCCGCCACCGGCCATCCAGATCGGGAAGCATTTGGGGTGATGGTCGCGACCGTAATTCTCGCGGGTCAGCTTACCCTGGCAATAGATCGTGCGGCCGAACTCGCCACCCCAGATCACCAGGGTGTCGTCCAGCAGCCCCCGTTGTTTGAGGTCGACGATCAGGGCCTGGCTCGCCTGGTCGACGTCCTTGCACTGAAGCGGCAGGTCGCCGGCCAGGTTGCCGTGCTGGTCCCAGCCGCGGTGAAAGATCTGCACGAACCGCACGTCGCGCTCGGCCAGCCGCCTCGCCAGCAGACAGCACCGCGCGAAGCTCCCCGGGCGCTCGACATCCGGGCCGTAAAGGTCGAGAATATGCTTGGGCTCGCGTGAGATATCGGTCAGCTCGGGAACCGAGGTCTGCATCCG
>JAKBAP010000007.1 GCA_021808995.1 Planctomycetota bacterium
GACCGCGCCGGGATTGGGCGCGAGATCTTGCGAAATTCATGCTAGAACCCGGCAAGCCCCCTGGTCAAGGGGGGTGAGCGAACGCGGCGGCGAGCGGTCTCGGTCGCTGTCGGCGCAAGTCTGATCCGCCCTAGGGGATCAACGACGTCCTGACTGGCGATCGGGGCATCTCGTTGACTTCCACCCTCCCGGATCTAGAATGTCCGTGTTCGTTTTCGTGAGGCCCCGAAACTCCCCGTGAATTTGCTCACTCCATGAGAATTCTCACCGCGCTGCCCGTTTATAATGAAGAGTCGACCGTGATCCCGGTGCTCGGCGAGGTCGTGAAATACTCCACCGATATCCTGGTCGTCGACGACGGTTCGACGGACCAGACACCCGAGCGGCTCAAGGGCTTGGCGTCCGTGCGAACCATCCGCCACCAGGAGAACATGGGCTATGGGGCAAGCCTGCGGACGGCGTTTCAGGCCGCCATCGACGGCGGATACGACGGCTTGGTGACACTCGATTGCGACGGCCAGCATGAGCCCGCCTTGATCCCCGAGCTCGCCGCCGGGTTGGACCAGGCCGATATCGTCTCCGGGAGCCGCTATCTCAGGGTGTTCGACCCCAGCCAAAAACCCCCCGAGCAACGCAGACGGATCAATGCCGAGGTCACACGATGGCTCAATGAATGCTTGGGGCTGCGCTTGACCGACGGATTCTGTGGGTTCAAGGCGTATCGCCGATCGGCCCTCGAGTGCTTCGAGATCACGGATTTGGGCTATGCCATGCCGCTCCAGGTTTGGGTGCAGGCGGTGGCGCATAGGCTCAGGATTGTTGAGACGGCCGTTCCCCTGATTTATCTCGACGAATCGCGCGCTTTCGGGGGCGCGCTCGACGACGCGACGTTTCGGCTCAACCATTACCGGAAGGTTTTCGAGGCGGCCCTTGAGCGTGCCGGGCTAGCGACCCCGGAAGGGTGCGCGGGATGATCGCGGGGCGGGTCCGCGCCCCCCAAACCAATGGCGGCCTACTGGTTTCGCCGGGTCTCGATGGGCTGACGGCGCTGTTGCGGACGAACCGCGATTTTCTCTCGTCATGGGATTACGACGTCCAGGGTCGCTCCGCGATCTCCCTGCGTGAGACGGCCAGGCGCGAACTCGCGGCTTTGTCGCGTGACTATCTCGGGGAATTTGGCTTGACCGCCCCCCCGCTCGACGACGAGGCAATCGCGTCGGCCCCCTTGATCGCGACCGGGCATCAGCCCGAGCTGTTTCACCCTGGCGTGTGGGTCAAGAATTTCGCCGCGTGGTCGTTGGCTCGGGCGTTTGGCGGTTGGTCGGTGAATCTCATCGTCGATAACGACATCCCGAAATCGGCGGCGATCCTCGCGCCCCGGCTCGCCGGGGGGCGGCTCAAGCTCGAGCGTGTCGAATTCGACCGGTTGATCTCGGAGAGTCCCTACGAGGACTGGTCGATCACCGACCCAGCCGCCCTGGCCTCGTTTCCAGGGCGATCGCGCGAGGTTGTCGGGGAGCTGGCTCCGGATTGGTTGCTTGGCGAATTCTGGCCACGTGTCCTGGGGCGGCCAGAAATCGGCCACCTGGGCCAGCGGTTCGCCCTGGCCCGGCGCGAGACCGAGGAATCCTGGGGGGTTGCGAATCAGGAAGCGCCGGTTTCGCGGGTGGCCGAATCGACCCCCTTCTTGTGGTTCGTGTCGCACCTTCTGGCTCGGCTGCCGCGATACGTCCGGGTCCATAATCAAGCGCTCGAGGAATATCGGGCCGCCCATGGCATTCGCAGTAAGAACCACCCGGTGGCCGCGCTGGCCTCAACGCGCGACGGCTGGCTCGAGGCTCCGTTTTGGGCGTGGCGGCGTGAACAGCCCCGACGGCGGCCGCTTCTCGCCCGGCAAAACGGCCGGCTGATCCAGCTTCGGATCGCCGGCGAGGACGGCATCCTCGCGGAGCTCCCGCTCTCCGAGGACGCCATCGCGTGTTGCGCGGTCGAGCAGCTTCGTGACCTCGCGTCGGCTGGGATTCGCATTCGCCCCCGGGCGCTGACCACCACGATGTTCACACGTTATTTCGTGGCTGATCTCTTCATTCACGGGATCGGTGGGGCCAAATACGACGAACTGGGCGACGTCGTGTCACAGCGCTTCCTGGGCGCGTACCCGCCGGGGTTCCTCACCCTCTCGCTGACCCTGTGGCTCGCCGGCCTGCCCCAGGATTCGACCAATCTCGAGGCCATCCGCCGGCTCGATCGCCGGGCCCGTGACCTCATCCATCATCCCGAACGGGTCCTCGGCGAACAACAGCCCCCCGACGTACGTAACATCATTGAGGCCAAGCGAGCCGCGATCGCCGGTCCGGTTGGGACGCGGTTGGAACGCAAGTCACGATGGGCGGCGATCCGGAGGTGCAACCAAGCCCTGGAGCCGTTATTGCGAGACGAGCGTGACCACCTCCTCCTCGAGAGAGCGAACATAGCCGCTCAAGATGCCTCGAATCGCGTCGCCCGGAACCGAGAATTCTCGATAATACTTCATTCCAGGGAGCGACTTCGCGAGGCGATGATGCGAGGAGTATCCGATTTCGCGGTGGTCGGAAGTGGTCCTGGGGCGCTCACGACGCCTCACCACGCGTCGTAACCGGTTGCCGATCAAGACATTACGAATATCGGCCGGTCCGCTTGTTGAGTTTCGGTGTAATCCTTACGAGAGAAAAAGTCTTTTTGAAGCTTAGGCTGGCGGAAGTCCGTACAATGCTTGATGATCGTTCTCCTTCTCGAGGGAGTTCCTCGATTGTCCCTTGCGCCGACCGCTCACCGCGACGTGGTTTAACGATGGCAGACCCGATCAAGACGATCTCCATGGGGACGAAACTACCGCGCCGGCGCGGCTCGGTCGAGTATTGCCTGGGGGCGGAGGCCGACCATGAGGCGGTCTATCAGACCTTGCTCCATGTCTTCCAGGGTCCCGACCGGGAGTCGTTTCTGGGCGCGCTCTCGGACCCAGTCTATCGACCCGACCAGCGGCTGCTCGCCAAGGTCGACGGGCGGGTGGTCAGCCACTTGCACCTGACCGAGCGAACGATCCGCCTTGGTTCGACGACGATTCCGATCAACGGCGTGATGTGGGTGGGGACGCTTCCAGAATTTCGGGGGCTGGGTTTCGCTCAAAACCTGATGCGGCTGGCAAGCGCCCGGGCGCGGGAGCGGGGCGTGCCCTTGCAGGTCTTGACCACCGGGATGCCTGAGTTTTATCGCAATCTCGGTTGGGGCGTGTGCGGCCGGGCGACCTTCGCCAAGACGATGAGCCGCAATCTGCCTCAGTTTGTCGATGGCGTGATCGAGGTCAAATCCGGCGTGTGGCACGTTCGCCCCTGGCGCCAGGTTGAACTCAACGACTTGATGACGCTCTATCAGGGGCAGTTCCAGAACACGACCGGCACTGTCATTCGCGACGAGGAATACTGGCGATGGATGATCGGCAGGCGCTATGCCCACGTGATCTGGGTTGCCTGCCTTGGGGAGCAGGTGCACGGATATGCCTTTATCAAGGACCACCGGGTCCTTGAGCTCGCCTACAATCCGGCCCACCCCCAGGCCATGCTCGCGCTTTTGGGCCGGGTCCGGGCCGAGGCCCTCGAGCGCGCGTATCCGGAGGTCATCGTCTCTGGCCCGCCGAACCACCCGGCCATCGAACGGGCGAGCACCGCTCCGGGCCGGCTCATCGATCAAGACGAATACGACAACACCGTCTCGATGTATCACATCACCGACCTGGGCAAGTTCCTGACCTGCATCATGCCCGAGCTCTCACGGCGGGCACATGAGTCGGGCGCTCCCCTGCCGGTCGAGCTCGGCATCACCCAGGACGACGCGCGATATCTGATCCATGTCGACCGCCGAACGGCTCGGGTCGAGCCCGACAAGCTCAGCCGCCGCCATCTGACCCTTTCGGCCGCGACCCTGGTCCGCTTGCTGATGGGCCACGTCAGTGTCGACGAAGCCGCCGAGGAGCCCGGATTCACCGCCTCGACCAGCACGGCCCTCGACGCCGCCCGCGTGCTGTTTTCACCCGCGCCCATCTGGCGCAGCCCGCTCGACAGCGCGACCGCCTGAAGCAGCCCCGCTCGCGGCGGTTGCCTGGGGTCCACTCACTCAGTCGTAGGACCGCATAACCACCCGCGAGTGGACATATTTCTTGACGGTCGGTGAAAGCAAGTACATCACAAGCGCGGCGAAGACGAACAGCAAAACGACCCCGAGGGTCATTCGCCCCGTATCGAGCCGATCCTCAAGGGGGCGGATGGCGGTGTCCGCGTCGTCGAGATCGGCGGAATTGGCGGGGACGACGATATGCTCGGGCGCGTCGAAACTGGCCTGGATGATCGGAAGCGCGATCAGGGCCATCACGTCGACGACCGAACCCAGGGCGATCGCCACCAGGAGCAGCCGGGCCGACTTGCCGCGGATAAACTCGATGGAGGCGAACACGCAAAACAAGGCGACAAGGGCCAGCGAAAGCCAGCTCGCGTTTTCGAGCCCCGAGCCGGAACCGACCGACCGCGCGGCGGAGAGGATCGCGAGGGTCACGCCGCCGGCGGCACAAAGACCGCCGATCAGGAGCACATGGATCGGCGGCCCAGGCGCGGGCGGGGGAGGTGGAGGGGCGAAGTCGTCATCGAGACCGACCCGATGGCCGGTTTCTTGATCCGTGCCACAGGCCGAGCAAATGGACATTCCCCGCGGGACCAGGCCGCCGCAAAACGAACACCGCCTGGCCACGCGGCGGGCATCGGCGGCGGTTTTCTTACGCCTGACGGGCGAGACGTCCTCGAACAGGGCGGCCGCGTCACCCGTCTCGCGCTGGGGAGACGCGACCTGACTGCTCTCCAGATCCCGACCAGACATCAAGGGCAGGTTGAAGGCATCGCGTAAGTCCCCGTCCGACAGTGACATCGGCAAATCGTCGAGCTGGCGCGAGCGATTATTGACGTCGAAGATCGGCGAGGAAGCCGAAGTCGACGTCGCGGCATCCGCGATGCCAGGCGCGGTCGATTCGGAACTGGCCTCCTTTTGGCTCACCTTGAATTTCAGGCCGCAGCGCGGGCATTTGAGCTTCTTGCCGGCCGCGATCGAGACCGGCAGATTCAGGACCGCGTGGCATTGATTACAATGGATGGTCCGCGGCATATACTCAGTTGAGCCCCATCAATGGAAGTCATGAACCCGTTCACCGCCGCCCATCGACCGCCGTCGTCTCGAGAGGAAACATCGTAACTCTCTCTTCATGGTAACGTCGGAGAGGCTGAGTAGGGCCTAGGAAAAATCGGCAAACCCTCGTTTTGGCCTAATTGGGTGGATTGATCGAATCGCGGTGCGGCTCTCGACCCGATCTTGGGTGGGACTCCAGGGAATGAGCGATGGTTCAGTGGCCGCGAGACAGGAACGTCGAGAAGGATTCTAGCACAAACACGAGCGTGATGCGGAGTGAAGGCGGCCCGTCACGGTCAATGGTCGCTCGGTGGCGACCTGGGGATAACTTTTCCAGCATTTGCTTGACCCTGCCAGACGGGGCCGGGTATCGTGACCAAGGTTGTTCCGACGTGTCTTGACGGCTACTGGACCGAACCCACCGAGGTAGGCGTCGTTCACGGCCTTGTCGGTATCCCCGACCCCTCTTTTTCGCTCGGGTTTTGCCCGAATTGGGATCGGCTGAATCAAGCGTCATTCGCCTTTTGGAGGCTCCTTGAATGCGAGACGATCGCAAGCTGAATCGCCGGGGTTTCATCGGTACGGCCGGGGCGGCCGTGGGGGCCGCCGCGGCCACGAATGCCTATGCCCATCCGTTCGTCGGTGGCGTCAAGGGCGCCAATGATAAGATCAACATCGCGATCCTGGGCCCCGGCGGTCGCGCTCAAGAGCACCTCCGCATCCTGCTCCGCATGAAACGGGAACAGCGCCCGATCGACCTGATCGGGCTCTGCGACGTCTGGGACGGCAACGACGACGTCAAGCGCGGGCTGTATTACTCCGCGAAGCGCTGCGGGCTCGACGCCGAGGGCAAGGACAAGGACCGCATCACCAAGGATTACCGCAAAATCCTTGAGTGCAAGGACGTCGACGCCGTCTTGATCGCCACCCCCGACCACTGGCACGCCAAGATGTCCATCGACGCCATGGAAGCCGGCAAGGACGTCTACTGCGAAAAGCCGATGACCCACACCATCGATGAAGCGCGAAAGGTCGCTGAAACCGTCAAGAAGACCAAGCAGGTCTTCACGGTAGGCGTCCAGTCGACCGCCGATCCCCGCTGGCGCATGGCCAACGAGATGATCACCCAGGGCAAGATCGGCCACGTGATGCAGGGGCAAACCAGCTACTACCGCAACAGCCCCAACGGCCAGTGGCGCTACTATCCGCTCTCCAAGGACATGACCCCCAAGACCGTCGATTGGAAGATGTTCCTGGGAACCGATTTCGGCCTCGCCCCCGACATGCCTTTCAACCGGGCCAAGTACGCCCAGTGGCGTTGTTACTGGGATTTCGGCGGCGGCATGTACACCGACCTCTTCGTCCATCAGTTGACCCACCTGATCCTCGCGATGGGCGTCCGGCTCCCCAGGCGGGTGGTCGGCGCGGGGGGACTGTACATGGAATACGACGGTCGCGACGTCCCCGACATGGCGACCGTCGTCGCCGACTATGACGAAGGCTGTCAGGTTTTGATCTCGGCCACCATGTGCAACGACGTCCAGCTCCCCGAGGTCATTCGCGGCCATACCGGCACGATGATGTTCGAAGGGCGGCCGGAAAACGGCAGCGCGAGCTTCCGGGTGGTCCCGCAAAAGCTCGAGGGACGACCCGCGCCCCCGACCGGCAACCTGGGCTCCGGCGGCGATGAATTCAAGCCCAAGCAGCCCGGCGAGGACACCCGCGCCTTGTGGGAGCACTTCCTTGAGTGCATCCGCTCGCGAAATCCCGAAACCCTCTGCCCGGCCGACCTGGGCTATGCCGCGATCTCGACCGTCAACCTGGGCGTGCAGTCGTATCGCGAAGGCAAGGCCTACTACATGAACAAGGACACTGGAGAGGTCAGCGAGGCCGATCGCACCTGGGCCGCCCAATGGGAAAAGCGCAGCCACGAGCGCGGAAAGCCCAACCAGGTCATGGGCTGGAAGGCGGGCGAGGAGGGCTCGCTCATGGGTGCCTACGACTACCAGAAGCTCGAGGGCGACTGGGTCGGCGGCAACGACCCCGCCGCGTCGGCCTGAGCCGCACGCGCTTGGCGAACGTCTCCTAAGTATCAAGGGCGAGCGGACCATCGGGCTCGCTCGCCCTTTCCTTGTGTCAGGCCTGGGGTCGGAAACCACCGGCTCGATCAAAATCAACCGTGATCGTACAGCGTGAAGTCCGGATCCAGGAATAAGACCGTAAATCATCGCCCTGTCCGATTACCCCACCATGGGTGCCTTGCCCCAAATTCGGAATGCGATCAAATTCACGTCGTCGGTGACTCCGGGTGGAAGTCGTCGAGACCCAAACGCGGCTCGGGGGATACTCTCGCTACCGTTTCCGTGCTTGCGCGCGAGTTGAATCTCGCCCCACGTCATCTTGCTCGGTTTGTGCAACGTATCGGCGAAGGCGGCTTTCTCGAGTGGCTCGCATTTCGAGAGACCATGGTCGCCTCCGAGATGCTCGAGATTCAAGGTGGGTCGCTCGTGATCGGTGGATGTACACCCCCGAGCGTCGTGCGGCGCGAGCCTCTTGCCCTGATTGGGTTCCACCGAAGGGCGGATTCTCTTCTTATTACGAGACATTGATGATCAAGGTCTGAAAATAGTGTCGCATCTGTTCTCGTGAGATCGGGCCACCCAGGACGGCTTCCTTCCATGGCGGCTCTTCGTGGGTCATATCCCAAAGCTTCCATGCCGAAAACTGCCCATGGACGTTCCAGACCTCGTCGAGAATCTCGCGAGTTTCCTCATCAAAACGGGCAGGATCGAACGGCTCGGGGAGCGGCGGGGCCCCGGAACCATGAACTTTGAATTCTTGCTACATCGAAGGGATCACGGGCCCATGCGCCCAGGCTTCGATCGGCTCGTCGAACAATGGCTCTCCATCCTTCATGGCAAGATGAAAGCCCTGAGCATAGGCGACGAGTTTCTGAAGCTTCAAATTCGAGAGGTTGTCTCCCGAGTCGGGCTCGACCGAGCCAAGAGAATAGTCGGCGACTTCTTTCGCCCTGTACTTCGCCATCGGTTTGCTCCCGGGACCTGACCAGTACCTTAGTACACCTGTTAACGTCGGGCTAGACGAATGATGAGACGCGGTCAAGCCCACGGCCTGCGAGTTTCGCTCACAGCTCGACCCTCCTCAAGCGTAGTGCGTTCATGATGACCGAGACCGAGCTCAAGGTCATTGCCGCGCTGGCGATCATCGGGCTCAACAGGAGCTCCGTGAAAGGATAGGCGATACCGGCCGCGATCGGGATGCCGAGCGTGTTGTAAAAGAACGCGAAGGCTAGGTTTTGGCGGATGTTTCGCATGGTGACGCGGCTGAGGACCCGTGCCTTCAGGATGCCGCGAAGGTCTCCCTTGACCAGGGTCACGCCGGCGCTTTCCATGGCGACATCGGACCCGGCCCCCATCGCGATGCCGACGTGGGCGCGAGCCAGGGCGGGGGCGTCGTTGACGCCGTCGCCGGCCATGGCGACGATTCGGCCCTCGTCTTGGAGGGCTCGAATCACTTGCTCTTTTTGGTCGGGGAGGGTGTCGGCGCGGATATCGTCCAGGCCCAGCTTGGCGGCCACGGCCAGGGCGGTCGCTCGGCTGTCACCCGTGAGCATCACGACTCGGAGGCCCTCGCCGCGAAGGCGAGCGATCGCCTCGGCCGTGGAATCCTTGATGGGATCGATCACTCCCAGAAGGCCAGCCATTCGTCCTTCGATCACCACGCAGACGACGGTCTGGCCCTCCTTCCGAAGGCCCTCGATCCGGTCGGCGATCTCGCCCAGTTCGATCCCCTGCCCTTCCACGAACCGCGTGGACCCGATCGTCACCTCTAGGCCATCGACAACGCCCTTTAGCCCCTGGCCTGGCAACGACTCAAACCGATCCACCGCCGGGAGCGTAAGGCCCCGGCCGATCGCCCCCTGGACCACGGCCGCCGCCAGGGGATGCTCGCTCGCCTGCTCGACCCCGCCGGCCATCCGCAGGATCCTGTCGTCGGAGTGCCCATTCACGGCGATGACCGTTTCCAGACGCGGCTTTCCCTCGGTAAGCGTCCCTGTCTTGTCGACCACCAGGGTGTCAACCCGTTCGAGAATCTCCAGAGCCTCCGCGTTCTTGATCAACACCCCCGCCTGCGCGCCCCGGCCCGTCCCCACCATGATCGACATCGGCGTCGCCAGCCCCAACGCACACGGGCAAGCGATGATCAAAACCGCGACAGCACAATAAAGCGCGTTCCCCATTCGGGGCTCCGGCCCAAATGCGGCCCACGCGAGAAAGGTCAAGACCGCGACCCCGACCACCATCGGCGTGAAATAGCCCGCGATCGCGTCGGCTAGACGCTGAATGGGCGCCCGGGTGCGCTGGGCTTCGCCGACCAGACGCACGATCTGGGCCAGCAGCGTCCCCGAACCAACCCGCATGGCACTCATCACGAAGCTCCCCTTCCCATTCATCGTGCCGCCAATCACCATGCTCCCCGCGGTCTTCTCAACGGGAATCGGCTCGCCCGTCACCATGGCCTCGTCGACGGCGCTCGAGCCCTCGACCACCACGCCGTCAACCGGGATCCTTTCCCCCGGGCGAACGCGAAGACGATCGTTGATGGCGACCTGCTCGATGGGGACGTCCTGCTCAGCCCCCCCCTCGCCCAGCCGCCGGGCAGTCTTGGGCGCGAGGCCCAGTAGGGCCCGGATCGCGCCCCGTGTCTTGCCACGCGCCCGCAGCTCCATGACCTGGCCCATGAGCACCAGGGTTGTGATCACGGCGGCGGCCTCGAAATAGACGGCCGGCTTGCCCCCGTGGCCGCGAAACGAGTCGGGCACCAGCCCGGGAAAGAGCGTCGCGACCAGGCTGTATCCATAGGCTGTCCCCGTCCCGAGCGCGATCAGCGTAAACATGTTAAGCCGCATCGTCACCAGCGACCTCCAACCGCGCTCGAAAAACGGCCAGCCACCCCAGAGGACGACAGGTGTCGCCAGCAGGAGCTCGATCCAGACCGCGATCCCGCGGGCCACCGGACCCAGAACGCCGGGGACCATTTCCACCATTCCGATCAAGAACACCGGAAACGAAAGCGTTAAACATCCCCAGAAACGCATCGTCATCATCAGCATCTCGGGGTCCGACTCGTCCGCGAGCGAGACTTCCATGGGCTCAAGCGCCATCCCGCAGATGGGGCACGAGCCGGGCCCCTCCTGGACGATCTGGGGGTCCATGGGACAGGTGTATTTCACACCCGGCCTGGCGGGAGGCGGGGGCGAACCGAGCGAAATCACCGTGAGCTCGGGCATCATCGGATGAGCGCCCGGGCGCTCCAGGTACGCCGCCGGGCTTTCGTCAAAACGACGCTTGCAACCCTTCGAGCAAAACCAATAGGTCTTCCCCTCGTGTTCGCTTTGCCCGGCCGCCCGCGCTGGCTCGACCTTCATCCCACAAACAGGGTCTTGCTCCAGGACTGGTTGTTCGCTCGCCATGATCGTTCCATTTCCCTCTCGTTAGAGCTCGGGCGTCTCCGCGAGGAACTATAGGCACGCGGGATGGCTCGAGACAAGAAAAGCCCCGGTCTTGCAATCAAGGCCGACTTCGCCCATGATCAGGATCGAGAGCCAAATGACGACTGTCGGACCAGGTCGCCGTGGGGGATGGAATGTGATGAACCGACGATGGATTCGGTGTGCGTCGATCGCCCTCGTGTGTGTCGTCTGCGGATGCGGCCTGGGTGGGGATGGCCCGGGCAAGGTGGTGGTCTACTCAGCGCTTGATCGCGAGTTCGCCGCGCCCCTCCTCGAAGCCTATTCCAAGTCGACCAGTGTTGCCACCCCCGTGAAATTCGACGTCGAGAGCACGAAGACCGTGGGCCTGGTCAACCTGATCATCGCCGAGGCGGCCGCCCCGCGTTGCGACCTGTTCTGGAACAACGAGATCCTGAACACGATCCGGCTGTCGGAAAAGGGGTTGCTGGCGAAGTTCGAGCCCACGAACGCGGGCATGATCCCCGATGTGTTCAAAGGGTCCCAGGGAGACTGGTATGGGTTCGCCGCGCGGGCGCGGGTGCTTCTGGTCAATACCCAGATCCTTGGTGAGAGCGAGCGTCCCCAGGGGATCGGCGACTTGCTCAAGCCCGGGCTCGCTGGCAGGGTTGGGATCGCCAAGCCGCTCTTTGGCACGACGGCGACGCACGCGGCCTGCTTGTTCGCGGCCTGGGGCGACGAGCGGGCCCAGGCCTATTTCCGCGCGCTTAAGGCCAATGGTGTTCATGTTTTCTCGGGAAATAAGCAGGTCGCCATCGCGGTTGGCTCGGGCGAGATCGCCGTGGGACTGACCGACACCGACGACGCGATGGGCGAGGTCGAGGCCGGCAGGCCGGTCGCGATCATCTACCCTGATCGCGAACCGAGCCAGCTCGGAACGCTGTTCATTCCCAACACGATCGCGATCGTCAAGGGGACCAGGCGTCTCGACGCGGCCAAGAGGCTCGCGAGCCATTTGCTCAGCCCCGAGATCGAGGCTCAGCTCGCCGCCGGGCCAAGCGCTCAGATCCCCTTGCTGAAGACCTCGAGCGCGGTCACGCGGGTCGAGACGCCGATGACCGTCCACGCGATGGAAATCGATTTCGCCGCCGCGGCCAGCGCCTGGGGCCGCGCTGCCCAATTCCTCGCCGCGGAATTCGCGGAATAGCTCATCGAGGCAAACCGCGAGAGAAACGGCACGCTGGACCGAGGAATGACAAGGTCCCTGCTCGGACATTGAGCGATCCACACGGTCTTAATCCGCTCCCAGCTTGCTCAGGCCTCGAACGACGGCGGCGGTGATCGCTTGCTCGACGTCGTCGCGCCAGGGGGAAGGAAGGCCGTAATAAACCATCGCGCCGCCCCCCTCGTAGCCCCCCTCCTTGAGGACTCTCAGCGACGGGATATAGGCCATCACGTCGTTGCAATAGGCCGACACCCAGACCCGGCCGGGATCGCGAGAGCGCTTGATTTTCCGCGAATAATCGACGACCACCTCACCGCCGAGCAGAATCCACTCGAGCGAGCCAAGCCTCCAGACCTGGACAGGGTACGGATACGTGGAATCGAGCGAGCCCCGTTCATCGAGCCTCTTCAAGAGCCCCCGGGCGCGGCTGGCGATGTAAACGTTTGTTGAATGGGTGTCGCTCTCGACCTGTCCGCGGCCAGGGATCGCGGCGAAGGCCAGGGGGATTTCCTCGTACGATGCGCTCAAGTCTCCCTTGACGGGCTCGACCGACCCGGCGAGCGCGTGCTCGACGGCCCCCGCGAGCTCAGCACCATAGCGGACGGCGAGATCGATCGAGTGTCTCGGGATCGGGTTCTGGTCAGCGCCACAGCCCGCGACGAAGAGGGCGGTCGCTCCTGGGTATCGCTTTTCAAGCTCGATCTGGGTAAAGCCCGCGTAATCGCCACAGAACTGGTCGATGCCGAGGGTAGTGCAATGGCAGGCATAGCCAAACACCAGCGCGAGCGTCGAGCCGTCGGGGCGGGCGACCTTGAGGACGGGGACGTCGTGGTCGACGGGTCCCTCGAGCGTCAGCGAACGCCTGCGCTCCGGAACCTTGGCCTCGGGGTTTTGCCGCCGATTGACCGCGAACCCCGCTCGCCCGATCGTCCAGCCGAGCTTGGCCTCGCTCGCGCTGGCGATCGCCTGGTCGGCCAGATTGACGACGGCGGTCACAAGGCCGTCGGTATAGCGGGCAATACGATCGCGCTCGGCGTCGTCGATGGGATACATGCCGATGAGATTCGAGCCCACCACCGGACCACAGTGCGTGTGCGAACAGGCCAGCGCGACCTGCTCCCGAGCCATCGCGTGGCGGGCCATGATCACCTTGGTGATCCGGGCCGAGGTCTCGCGATCGATCCCGCAGAGATCAAGGGTGATCAAGAGGGCCTTACGCCCAGCCGGGTCCGCGAGCAGGAGCGCCTTGGCCTTGAGGTCATGGATCGCGCCTCGCGATGGTGCCTTGCGCGAAGCATAGCCCGACATCCAGAGAGGGCCTTTCGGGGTGATCACGCTCGCCGCGACCCCGGCCTTCCAACCCACGTCGGCGGCCCGCGTCGCCGGCGCGAGCGCGATGGCGATCAGGATCGACAAGCTCGATTTCCAGAGCGGCGACAGCACGCGGGGATCGCGACGGTGGGGCATGACGGAGGCTCCCAAACCAGGCTCAGCCGCCCGGCGAGGCCAGGGTTGTGATCAACTGAATGATCGGGAGGAACACGGCCAGGATGATGAAAAGCACGATCAGGCCCAGGAGCACGATGACCATCGGCTGGACCAACTGGCCGAGATTCTTGACCATCAGCGAGACCTGTTCGTCGTAATCGTCGGCGAGATGGAGCAGGCTCTCTGGGAGCTTGCCGGTCTCCTCACCCGACCTGACGACGGCCAGGACGTCACCATAAAACTGGTTGGAATCGCTGAGAATCGTACTCAGCTCGCGGCCGGCCATGATCTTGGATCGAGCCTGGCGGATGGAGTTTCGGATCGGCGTCATCACCAGGACCTCGGCGGTGAGATCGAGCGAGGCGCCGACGTCGACCCCCGCCTCGAGCAAGACCGAGAGCGTGCGGGTGAACCGGCTGGTGTCGAGCTTGCGACACAGTGGCCCGAAGACCGGCGTCAACAACACCATCCGGTCCAGGAGGGACTTGCCCATCGCCGTTCCATAAAACTTGAAGAGCGCGATCGGAGCGACAACAAGGACAATGGGAAACAGCCACCATCCCCCCATCTGAATGAACCCGCTGAAGGCCATGAGGGCGCGGCTCGCGAAGGGGAGCTGGGCTCGGCCGGCGATGTCCTTGAGAATCGTCGCGAACAGCGGCAACAGAAACACCGAAACCAGGGCGACCACGCAACTCGCGATCACGAGCACGATCACGGGATAGATCATCGCCGACCGCGCCTGGCGGATCAGCCGCTGGCGCGACTCGAAATGCTGGGCGAGCATCTTGAGCGTTTCCGGCACGCCCCCACGCATCTCGGCCACGCGCATCATGCTCAGGAACATGGAGCCAAAGACCTGGGGCTCCCTGCCCATCGCCTCCTCGAGTGTCGACCCTTTGCGCACCGAGAGTTGCACCCGAGCCAGCACGGGGGCGAGAGCGGTCCCGCCAAATTGCTTCTCAAGGCTCGACAGCGACCGCGTGATATCGACGCCCGCGTTCAAATAGGCCGCGAATTGCCGACAAAACTGGGCGAGCTGACCCGAGCTCACCCGGCCAAAGAGGATCCGCTCCCACCACCTGGGCCCTTCCGCGATCCGCTGGCTTGACCCCCCGAGGGGATCGAACGTGCCCCCGGTCGACTTAGAGGGTGGCCTGGACGCGCCCGCCCCCTTGCCGCCAGGGTTGGGGTGAAAGGTCGACTTGTCCGCGCGTGGTTTGGGAGCCCCCGCGCGGATCGGATTTCGTAGCTCGCCGTCACCCGGATCGGGGCTCATCGACTCGCCCTCGCGGAAAGCGCAACGATCAAGGCGTTCACACCTAGATCTCCTCACATCGTCACCGCCAGAGCCCCGCCGGTCAAGGCGGAGCCTGTGATGTTTGTCGTGGCGGGGCGATGAATGACAGCCGCTTGGTCCGCGACTATCCCTGCCAGGAGAGCACGGGCTGCTTGGCGGCCTTGACCTCGTCGGGGCGGCTGATGGGCGTGGTGTGAGGCGCTCGATGGAGCGTCTCGGGGTCCTCGGCGGCGATCGCGAGGAGGATCTCGGCGAACGATTCGAGAGTCTCTCGACTCTCGGTCTCGGTGGGCTCGATCATGAGCGCCTCCGAGACGATCAGGGGAAAATAGATCGTGGGCGCGTGGACGTTGTAATCGATGAGCCGTTTGGCGATGTCCATCGCGCGGACCCCCTTGTCCTTGGCGAAGGTCCGGGCGGAGGCGACGAACTCGTGCATGCAGGGTCCGTCGTAGGGGACGGGATAAACGTCGTCGACCAGGGCCTTGAGATAATTGGCGTTGAGGACGGCGTGCTGGGCGATGCGCTTGAGACCCTGGGGGCCCTGGCTACGGATGTAGCAATAGGCCCGAAAGAGCACGCCAGTGTTGCCAAAAAACGAGCGGACGCGGCCGATCGAGTGGGGCCGATCGTGGTCGAGATAGTATTCCCCACCGGCCTTGCGAGCGACGATGGGGGCGGGCAAGAACGGCGCGAGCCGATCGCGAACGGCGATCGGGCCAGCGCCCGGGCCGCCGCCGCCATGCGGGCCCGAGAAAGTCTTGTGGGGGTTGTAATGCATCAGGTCGACCCCCATGTCGCCCGGGCGGACGACACCTAGGATCGCGTTCATATTGGCCCCGTCGAGATACAACAGGCCGCCTCGCGCGTGGAGCAAATCGGCGATCTCGCGAACTTGCGGGTCAAAGAGCCCCGCCGTGTTGGGGTTGGTCATCATGAAGACGGCGGTCTGGTCCGAGAGCTTGGCCTTGAAATCCTCCAGGTCCACCAGGCCCCGCCCGTCGCTCTTGATCGTGACCGCGTCGAAGCCTGAAAGATGCGCCGACGCCGGGTTGGTGCCGTGGGCGCTATCCGGGATTAAGACCTGGGACCGCGAATCACCCTTTTCCCGGAAATATCGGGCCGCCACGAGCAGCGCCGTCAGCTCCCCCTGAGCGCCCGCCGCTGGCTGAAGACTGACCGCGTCCAATCCCGCGATCTCCGCCAGAATCTCCTGAAGATCGTAAAGAATCGCCAGCAACCCCTGGAGCGTCGATTCGTCCTGATAGGGATGCTGGGCCAGGAGCCCAGGCAACGCCGCCAGGCGCTCGTTGCGCTTGGGGTTATACTTCATCGTGCAAGATCCCAACGGGTAAAAGTTGGAATCAATCGACATATTCAGGGTCGACAAATTGGTGTAATGCCGCACCACGTCGAGCTCGCCCAGCTCGGGCAGTGGCGGGGGCGTAAGGCGCTGCTGATCGGCGGGAATCAGCTCGTCCAGGGGACGATCGGGGACATCGCACGGGGGCAAGACGGCCGTCCCGCGGCCGGCCCGGCTGGATTCAAACAATAACGGAGGTTGAACAAGTTTATACATGGAGATCGCCAGTGAGAGACGCCAAGGGAGATGGTTATGGAGCCGCGACCGAGGCCAGGCCGGTCGCCTTGGCCCGGTGAGTGGGGGCGGTCCGTGCCTGGAGGTCGCTTGAGGCTCGCTCGAAGGCTCGGACCAGTCCGTCGATTTCCTCGCGGGTTCGCTTTTCGGTGACCGCGATCAGGATGCAATCGGCCAGGCTGGGGTCGAATCGCCCCAGTGCGATTCCGCCGTGGTAGCCCTGGCGGAGGACGTTGGCCAGGAGTTCGTTGGGGTCGAGGGCCGTTCGGATGACGAATTCCTTGAAAAACGCCCCTGGGAACGCGAGCTCGAAGCCTGGGATCGCGGCAAGACTCGAGGCGGCGTAGTGGGCTTTTCGGGTCGACGATTCGGCGGCCAGCCTGAGCCCCCGGGGCCCCATCACCGCCAGATAGATCGACGCCCGAAGAGCGAGCAGGCCTTGGTTGGTGCAGATATTGGACGTGGCCTTTTCGCGGCGGATATGTTGTTCGCGGGTTTGCAAGGCCAGGACCCAGCAGCGCTTGCCGTCGCGGTCGACGGTTTCGCCGACGATTCGGCCGGGCATCTTGCGGACGTACTCGCCGCGGCAGGCCAGGATGCCGAGATAGGGTCCGCCGTAGCAGAGGGGGTTGCCCAGGCACTGCCCCTCGCCGACCACGATGTCGACCCCATGGCTCGATGGGGGTGCGAGCAGGCCCAGGCTCATGGGATCGACGATCTCGATGGCGAGCGCCCCCTTCGCATGGGCCGCCGCGACCAAGGCCCGAGCGTCCTCGAGCCCCCCCAGGAAATTCGGGTGCTGAAACACCACCGCCGCCGTCCGGTCGTCGACGGCCGCCGCCATTGATCTCGCGTCGACCACCCCACCGGTCGCGGGCACGACCTCGAGCACGGGCTCCAGGCTCTCAAGAAAAGTCCCGAGGACCTGGCGATATTCCGGATGGACCGTCTCCGCCACGACCACCTTGCCATGGCGGCCCGTGAGCGAGATCGCCATGAACATCGCCTCGGCCGCGGCCGAAGCGCCGTCGTACAGGCTCGAGTTCGAGACCTCCATCCCCGTAAGCTGACAGATCAGCGTCTGATACTCAAAAACCGCCTGGAGCGTCCCCTGGCTGGCCTCGGGCTGATACGGAGTATACGCCGTGAAGAATTCGCCCCGGCCGGCGAGCTGATCGACGATCGCCGGAACGAAATGGTCATACGCCCCGCCCCCCAGGAAGCACACCCCCTGATCGGCCCCGTGATTCCGTGCCAGGATCCCCCCAACCACCTGGGTGAGCTCAAGCTCGGAGAGCGCGGCCGGCACGTCAAGCGGGCGATTGAGCCGGAGCTCCTCGGGCAGGTGGCGAAACAGATCGTCGAGCGTTTCCAGGCCGATCCGTTCGAGCATGATTCGCTCGTCGTCCGGCGTATTCGCGATGTATGCCATGGAGTTTGGTCTTCAGGATTCGTGAATTGTGCGAGACAAGTTGTCCAGGTGAATGGATTCCGGGTTCCGTGGTCGGAGGCTGTCAGTGATCGTGTTCCTCGGCTGTCTTCTTGACATAGGCGTCATAGTCGAAAAGTCCAGAGAGATCGACGCTGGGCGCGACCTTGAGCTTGACCAACCAGCCGTTTTCGTAGGGATCGGCGGCCAGGAGCTGGACATCGGCGGCGACGGCGGAGTTAACCTCGACCACTTCGCCGCCAACGGGGGCGTAGAGGTCGCTGACGGCCTTGACGCTCTCGATCTCGCCAAATGGCTTGCCCGCCACCAGGCTCGCGCCGACCTTGGGAAGGTCGATCACGATCAGGTCGGTGAGCTGATCGACGGCGAAGCGAGAGATGCCGATGGTGGCGACGTCCCCCGCGAGCGAGACCCACTCATGGGTTGGAGAATACTTCAGGGTCTTGGGGTCCATGATCGGCGTTCCTTTCACGTGTTTTCAAAAAACAAGACATGCGGCGATCGAGTAACAACCCCTTCTCATCACGCGAAGGGGCCGGCGCGGCTCAACGGGGGGAAACCACTGGCCGGGGTCGCTTGTAAAACGGGAGCTTCACGAGCCGGGCGGTCTCGCGCCGGCCCCGCACGTCGACCTCAAGGCGGTCGGACGCGCCCACCCCCGGCTCCACGAAGGCCATGGCGATGCTCTGATCCAAGGTCGGGGAAAAGGTCCCCGAGGTAACCACGCCAATCGAACCGCCATCGCGCGACACGTCGGCCCCCTGGCGCGCGATCCGACGCGAGTCAAGCACCAGCCCGACGCGCTTGCGGGCGGGCCGGCTCGCGTGGTCGATGAGGGCCGATCGGCCCATGAATTCCCGCTTGTCGAGCTTGACGGCCCAGCCCACACCCGCCTCGAAGGGGTTGATGTCCTCGGAGAGCTCATGCCCGTGGAGCGGCATCGCGGCCTCGAGCCGCAGCGTATCCCTCGCCCCCAGGCCGCAGGGCGCGATTCCGAATCGAGCCCCCGATTCCATGAGCGCCTCCCAGACGTCGACCGCCGCGTGAGCGCCCACCACGGCCTCGAAACCGTCCTCGCCGGTGTAGCCCGTCCGGCTCACCACGGCGTTCACCCGCCCCATGAGGCGGCCCATGGTCATATGATAATAGCCGATCGATTCTAGGGGCTGATCGAAGAGTGGCTCAAGCGTCTCGAGGGCCCGCGGCCCCTGAACGGCGATCATGGCCGTGTCGCGGGTGCGGTCGACCATGTTCCCCTCGAAATCCCCCTGGGCCGCCTTGAGATGGGCCAGGGCGGCCGCGCGATTGGAGGCGTTACAGACGACCAGATAGGCGAAGGGCTGGCGATACACCAGAATGTCGTCGATCACGCCCCCTCGTTCGTTCGCGAGCAGGCTGTACTGGATTTTCAGATCGACTAGGGAGGCGACGGAATTGGTGGTCGCGTGGTCGAGCCATTCGAGGACCTGGGGCCCGTCGAAGGTCACTCGCCCCATGTGGCTGACATCAAACAGGCCGACTCGCTCGCGGACGGCCTTGTGCTCTTCCACGATGCTCGTGTACTGAACCGGCATCAGCCAGCCGCCGAATTCCACCAGCCGGCCGCCACGTGCCTGATGCCATGCGTAAAGTGGTGTCTCGAGAAATGACGAGTCAGCCGTCACGACGATCCCCAGAATGGAAAAAGAAAGAACTCCCAACCCGCGCCAGTCCGCGATCAGGGTGATCATAAAGGATCAACCGACCCGCCGACAACCGACGTTTCGCCAAACCCGCCGCGAGCGACCCCGTGTTCAGCGTTTCACTGGCCCCACGGGGATGTCGAAATCGAGGACGTCGCGGGCGAGCTCGTCTTCCCAGGCGTCCATGAGCGGCCAATCGATCGCGCAGGTCCCGAAATCAGCCAGGTGGGTGTAGGTTTCCAGCCGGGCGATGGTCGCGTCCAGAAGGGCGTCGTTCTTGCGAAAGATCGGCCCGTGGGAGGGCAAGAGATACGAAACGTCCGAGCCCCGAATCCGAGTCAAGCTGTTGATGAAATCGACGAGATTGGAGCCATGATGGGCGTCGATGACCCCCACCGAGCCGTCGCGAAAGATATTGTCGCCGGAAAAGAGCAACGGCCCCATCCGCAAGGCGAGCTGCCCGGCGGTGTGCCCCGGCGTGCTCCAGACCTCGAGCACCCGATCACCCACCGTCAGCCGATCCCCCTCGTTGATCACCCGGTCGACCTTGCACCGAGGCATCGGGATGTGGATCGACTGGGCATCGATCCGCGCGTAGGTGAAAATCTCGTCCCCCTCCTCGATCGCCGCGACCCCCGAGGGATGGGCCAGCACCTCGCATTTCAAGACCTCACGCGCCCTGGCGAGCCCCTGCGTATGATCGACGTCGGCATGGGTCGCGATGATGAACTTGCACGCCGAAAGGCTGTAGTCCATCTGCCGGATCAACTCCAGAACGTCCGGGAGCTCGTCCAGAAAGCCAACATCAATCAGGGCATACTCCGAGCCACCGTCAATCAGATAGATGTTGACGCCCATGCGCCTGCGCGCCTGATGATTCATCTCCAGCACGCCCGGAAACAGGAAGCGTCGTTCAACCATCCAGCCAACCACCTTGTCTCGAGAGGATCGTATGCCGAGTGCGTCGTCGTGATGTGCTTATCATACGCGGGTGAGCACCCCGGCTCAACGAATCCGGTGAAATCGCGCTGTTGGCCAGGGAACAAAAACCAGGGCTCGCGCATCTCAACCCATGCGAGCGTCAAGGCCCACCAAAACCCGGCGCGGCCGCGGTCCCGCGCGACTTGACAGTGACCATCTAGCGGGTTAGGTTCAAATTGCTGTCTTTCTTGATGGAAGTCCCGATCTGGACGTAAGATGAGTCCCGACGTCCGCTTCGGGCCATTATGATTGCGCGATGGGCGTCATGTCTCGTTGAAATCCCTGAACATCGACCTTCGCGAGCTCGAGCCCGATTAAGGTGTCACCCATGCATAGCAGGCTTCGCTCCGCGAATACGAGGATCACGATGAGCCGGTTTGGTTTGGGATTCGTGGCGTTATCCGGCCTGGGGCTGCTCGCGCCCGGGCCCGTGTGGGCGCAGGCCCAGCCTAAGTCAAAGGCATCGGCCGCGGCCGCCAAGAAAGACGCGAAGCCCAAGGCCCAGCCGACCGCCCCCGACGTCGATGACAAGAGCGCCCCGGATGCGAACCCCGCCATGGGGCCGTCGGCCAAATTCCTCCCGAGTGAGGTTTTTCGCGATGACAAGGCAAAGGCCCTGCTCGACGTCTCCCGGTTCACGGAGCTCCGCGCCCGGCCGGTGATCGCCTCGGACCTCGAGTCGTTCAAGAGCATGGCCGCGGACGCCAATATCAATCTCGACCGCAACGTGATCGACCGCGTTGTCGAGAGCGAGGCCGCCCGGCTCACGAACCACGCCAATCTCCAGGCCCTGATCGATCCCCCACCCGGGACCAACCCCAACTCTCCCGTCCTGAAGGCGATCAACGAGGCCACCAATACCCTTCTCGAACCCCTCTTCGTGGCCCGAAGCATCAAGAACCAGGGGTTCCTGCGGATGTACGATCAGATTCTGATCCAGCGGCTCCAGCCCCTTCTCAAGAACCACATGATCGCCCGAATCCAGGCGATGATCATCCTGGGCCAAAGCGCGACCGCCCAGGACATCCCTATCTTTCTGGCGGAGCTCAAGAACCCCACGCAGACGATCTGGGTGAAGCTCTGGGCTCTCGAGGGGCTCTCGAACGTGGTCGACAACGGTGCCCGGCTCTCGGCGGCGGCCCAGATCGACGCGGCCAAGGCGGTCGCGGAATTCCTCGATCGTGGCGAGGACCTTCCCTGGCCGGCGCAGTACCGAGCGCTCCAGACCCTAGCCGCGATGCGCCAGGGGTTCATCCCCAGCACACCCAAGCAGGCCCACATGGCCAGCACAGCCATGCGGCTGCTTTGCGACGCCGACTCCAAGCCCGAGGTCCGGGCCGAGGCCGCTCGCGCGCTCGGATCCATGCAGATCACGAGCGCGGTCCCTAAGTATAATTACCCCCTTGTCGCCCACGCCATCGGCGAGCTCGCCGCGTCCGTCGGCGGCCAGGTCGGAACCACATACACCCACAACCAGGTCAAGGCGCGATACCTGACCGCGCTGCTCGCGGGGCCGATCTTCGAGGCGTTCAATGGTCTTCCCGGCACACGCGATTCGGGCCTGATCCACGAAACCACCGGCGAGCCCGCCGCGTATTCCCAAAAGGTCTTCGAGCTGGTGAAGGCAATCATCAAGGCATCCGCCGACCTCCTGGTCTCTCCCACCAAGCTCGCTCCCGAACGGATCAAGGACCTCAACGCCCGGGTGGACGCCCTCAAGGCCCACCTCGAAAAGAACCCACCCGCCGACCGCCGCCTGGTTCAGGGTGGGCCTGAATTCCCCTCGACACTCGCGGGTCAGGCCGCCCTCCCCGCCGCCGCCAACCAACCCCTCGCGGGGCCGGCGACCAGACGCTGAGACCTTGAATCGCCACGAGCACGCGCGGGCATCCCTCACGAACAAGCCACCAGGTCGCCCCGGTTTCACCATGTCCCAGCCACATGATTCAGGACCGGTCCCGCGATCGTCCTCCGAGATCCCGATCTCGAGGGGGGTTTGGCTCGCCGCGCTCGCGCTCGCGTGGCTCCCTGGTTGTCGGGAGGAGCTTGGACCCGAAACCCTCCCTGTCGCCTCGGTCCGGGGACAAGTCACCGAAGGGGGCAAGCCAGTCTCTCGCGGCTGGATCGAGTTTTATCCCGTCGATGGGGCTCTCGGTAATCTCCGCTCAATACGGATCGGCCCCGATGGACGTTTCGCGGCCCACGGGGTCGCCGTTGGGCGAAATCTCGTCCGGCTGGTCAACATGCCCGTGAGCTCCCTGGCGGTCCGGCAAATCCTGGGGGCGTTTCACTCGCCGATCCGCCGGAATATTCCGCCCGGGGGCAATCAGGCGATCCAGGTCGACGTGATCGACGAATTCATGAGCTACCAGCGATCGCTCATGCCGAGCACCGAGGCCGGGGCGGCCGGGATCCGGCGTTGAAGGCGCGATGGCGGCTCAGGCCGCACGATCCGGGATCCTCGAGTGAGCTCGGCAAGGCGGCCGGCGTCTCGGCCCTGGTCGCCCAGCTCTTGATCAATCGCGGCGTCGCCGATCCCGCCCGAGCCCGGGCCTTCCTATCCGCTCGAATGGACAGCTTGCACGACCCCGACCTGCTCCCAGGCGCGGTCGAGGCGGCCCGTCGCATCCACCTGGCCGCACTCGAACGGCGCTCGATCGTGATCTACGGTGATTATGATGTCGACGGGGTCTGCGGCGTGAGCATCCTCTGGATGTGTCTCAAGCTCGCCGGCGCGTGTGAACCCACGTTTTACATCCCCCACCGCGTGGACGAAGGCTATGGACTCTCGGCGAGCGCCCTCGAGCGCATCGCCGCCGACCGGCCTGGCGCGCTGGTGGTGACCGTCGATTGCGGCATCTCGGCCGTGGCGGAGGCCCGCCATGCGAGGGCGCTTGGCCTCGAGCTCATCATTACCGACCACCACTCGATCGGCCCGGAGCTGCCGGAAGCCGACGTCCTCGTGCATCCTCGGCTTCCCCAGAGCCCCTATCCCAACGGCGATCTCTGTGGGGCGGCCGTCGGTTTCAAGGTCGCCTGGCAAGTCTGCAAGCTCTTCGGAGACGGCAAGCGCGCGTCCCCCCATCTACGCGACTATCTCGTCCGATCGCTCGGTTACGTCGCGCTGGCCACGATCGCCGACGTGGTCCCCCTCTCCGACGAAAATCGCGTCCTGGTCCGGCACGGGCTCGCTGGGCTAAACGCCAACCCCACTCCGGGCGCTGCCGCCTTGCTCATGCTCGCGGGCCATACCGGTCGACGGCCTCTGAAATCGGGAACGGTCGGCTTTGGCATCGGACCACGCATCAACGCCGCCGGTCGCATGGAACGGGCGGCCGCCGCCGTCGAGCTACTGACCACTACCGACGCCGACCGAGCCCAGAAACTCGCCCTCGAACTCGACGAATGCAACACTCGCCGCCAGGAGGTCGAGCGTCGCATCGTCCAGGAAGCCCACGCCAAGATCGAGGCCCAGGGGGGGCTCGGCGACCGCCACGGTCTCGTCATCGGCGATGAGGGCTGGCACCCCGGCGTCATCGGCATCGTCGCCAGCCGAATCGCCGAAGCCTACAACCGCCCCACGGTCATCGTCGCACTCTCCAAACCCGTCGCCCAGGGCTCCGCTCGATCGATCCCCGGATTCAATCTCCACGACGCCCTCGCCGATTGCGCGGACTTGCTCATCGGTTTCGGAGGCCACGCCGCCGCCGCCGGCGTCAGGCTCGATCCCACCAACCTGGCCAATCTGGCCACCCGTTTCGACGACCGATGCCGCCAGAGCCTCACTCCCGACCGTCTTGAACGCTCGCTCTGGATCGACGCGGAGGTCCCGCTCGCCAGCCTGAGCCTCGCCGTCGTCGAGGAGATCGAACGCCTGGAGCCCCACGGCATCGACAACCCCCGCCCCCTCTTGCTCGCCAGCGACGTTGAGATCGTCGGAGAGCCCCGCGCCGTCGGCGAACACGCCGACCATCTCCAATTCACCTGCCGACAGGGAACCTTCACGGCCCGCGCGATTGCCTTCAAACAGGCCGAGAAAGGGCGCGTCCTCAAGCCGGGAACCCGCGCCTCGGTCGTCTTTCACGCGGTCGTCAATGAATGGAAAGGCCGCCGAGACGTGCAGCTCGAGGTCAAGGACTTCGAGGTTGCCGAGACGCCGGGCTAAGGATTGCTCAGCCCTTGCCCGGCCCATGGACGGCCCGCGCCCATCCCGCCGCCCCGATAAAGCCCGCATCGCCACCGAGCAAGGCAAACTCGATTCGCGTCCGCGCCGCCGGAACCGGGAACGCCAGCTCCTTGACGTGCCGCTGGATCGCGGTCAAGAACGGCGATCCCGCCGCGATCATGCCCCCGCCGAACAGGACGATGTCGGGGTCGATCGTATTCATCAGGCAAATCGCCCCGACCGCGAGATAATAGGCGGTCTCTTCCCGGATTCGCTCGCCGATCGCGTCTCCCGCCTGGGCCGCCATGAAGACCGCCCGGCTGTCGAGCGCGGCCGGATCGATCGTCCGCAGGGTGCTAGGGGCATCGTCGGCCTCGAGAGCCTCGAGAGCCCTCTTGGCGACCGCGGTGGCCGACGCATAACCCTCTAGATGCCCCATTTTTCCGCACGAACAGCGCCTGCCGTTCTCCATCTGGACGACGATGTGCCCGCACTCGCCGCCGTGGCTATGCCGCCCTTGCAGGATCGAGCCATCGATCACGATCCCACAGCCCACCCCTGTCCCGAGCGTGAGCATGACCATCGACCGCGCGCCATGGCCAGCGCCAACCCAGTACTCGCCAAAGGCCGCCGCGTTGCCGTCGTTTTGCAGCACGGTCGGCTTGGCCAGTTTCGCTTCCAAAAGCGCGCGGACCGGCAGATTTTCCCAGCCTGGCAAATTGGGTGGCTCGAGCAACATCCCGGCGTCGATATCCATTGTCCCCGGCGAACCAAGGCCAACGGCGGCGATCCCCTCCCAGCCAACCCCGCTGGCCTCGACCGCCCGGCGGCCGGCCTCCGCCAGGCTCGCGATCCCCGCTTCGCCTCCGTGATCCGCCTGAGTCGGCATGCTCACGTGCGAAAGTGGATGCCCTTCATCGTCGACCACCCCGCTCTTGATATTCGTACCACCCAGATCAATACCAAGATAATAGGCCGGCGAAGGGCGCGAATCGTTCATCGACAACCTCGGCGTGGAAGACGATTTGACACGGTTTTTCGCAATGTACGTGATCGCGGCGGAGCCGGTCAATCGCGACCGAGTCGATCGGTCGCTCCACGACCCGTGAACCACCCCATGGTACAATCACCCATGGCGGGCGAGCGAGGAGCCGGGACCAGGCGAGGGGTTAAACGATGAAGAGCGCTCGTGGTTTGAATCGCCGGGCATGGCTTTGGAGCGCGGGCTGCGTGCTGGGATCGGGCACCTGGTCGCGCGGCGACGACAAACCCACGCCCAGCGACCGCGCCCAGATCGACGAAATCGGTGAACGTGCTCGCAAAGCCGGTCTGAAGCCGTTTCGAACCAGTCTGTCCCCCCATTTCCTGGCCATCGGCGATGCCCCCGACCCCTTTCGCGAATCGGCCCTGGCCGTCTGCGAGAGCTTCGCCAAGGTCTTCGTTCCGTATTTTCACGACCGGGGCTTTGACGCGGCCATGCCCCATGAACGCCTCGCCGTGGTCGTCCTCAGGGACGCCGACTCATACCGGGCACTCGCCGCCGACGAAGCGGGCGCCGCCGTCGGCGGCCATTACGACCTCGACGCCAACCGCCTGGTCATCTTCGACTTTCGCGGCCGGCGCGACCAACTGGCGACCAACGCCGAACGGGTCAACTCATTCACTCTCGTCCATGAATCGGCCCACTTGCTGTCGTACAACTGCGGGATTCTCAACCGCCGGGCCGACACGCCGGTTTGCGTGAGCGAGGGACTGGCGACCTACATCGAGCTCTGGCGCCCACGCGGGCGGGATAAGTTTGGAGCCACCAATCGCCCCCGGCTCAAGGCCCTGATGGAGGCCGGATCGGGCGACCAGGCCTGGATCCCCGCCGCCGACCTGATCGCGAGCGATAAGGTCTTCGACGCCGACGCGACCGTCCAGCTCGCTTACGCCGAGAGCTGGGTCCTGATTCACATGCTCATCAAGACCGCGGCCAGGCTGCCCGCGCTCAGGGCCTATCTCAAGGGAATGCCGGCGGAAACCAGCGAGGCCAAGCGCTTAGGCCATGCCGAGAAAACCCTGGGCTCGCTCTCCGACCTTGATCGTGATCTCAAGCGTCACGCCCGCCACGAGCTGGCGTCGCCGTGAGTCGATCGTGGCGTGGCGAAATCACGCCTCGCATTCGGCGAAGGTCACGCGACGCCCGAGGTCGACCGCGTGGCGGGCCATCAGGCCGACCTTGGTCGCCAACCGCGCCTGGGCCAGCGTGATTGGGGGCTTTGATTCCCCCCGACGAATGGCGTCGATGAACGCCTCGAGCGCCAGCCGGGTGTCGGGATGAATGCCAGGGCGAAGGGTCTCGCGCGGGCGGCCGCGATCACGAAAAGTCAGCGAGCCCGAGCCAAAATCCAGCCCCCCCGCCTCGCCCATCACCCGGAGCGTCGAACCCGTGAACGCCTGGTCCGCCGGCGCGATCCAGCTCTGTACGAACGAGGCCCGAAAGCCGTCGGCCCATTCGAATTCGACCGAGTAATGATCGGTGACGTCACGACCGGGATCGATGGCCTTGAAGAGATCGCGCCGACCCCACCCCAGGGCGGAGACCGGAGGGGCTCCCTTGAGCCAGAGCAGGACGTCCCAGATATGGACCGCTTGCTCGACCATCCAATCGCCCGACCGGGCCCGCCGCGAAAGCCAGCCCTCATGCCCTGAAAGCGGCCCGTTCCCCGAGGTCCAGCTCGCGCGGGCTTCGATCAGATTTCCCAGTTCCCCCTCGTGAATCCTCTCCACCCCCTCGCGAAAGCGGGGATTCGACCTGCGCTGAAATCCAACATGAAAGGCAAGCCCAGGCGCGGCCCCGGCCGCCGCGATCAGGTGGTCGCACTCGGCCAGTGAGAGCCCGAGGGGTTTTTCAGCGTAGACGTGCTTACCCGCCGCGAGGGCATCGAGATTCACGGCCGCGTGCAGGTCGCACGGTAAGGCGATCACCACGGCGTCCACGTCCGCTCGATCGAGCAGGCGGCGATGATCGGCCAGGGCCTCGGGCCGCGCTCCAGCAACCTTTTCGACCACGCCCTGCCCTCGGTCGCGATGCCGTGACGATGGATCGCAGACCGCCACGACCTGAACCCCGGCGATCTCCAAGAGCGCCCGAGTGAGCGCTGTCCCTCGCCCACCGGCACCGATCACGCCCAGGCGCACGGGGTCGTTCGTCGCGCCGGCGACCTCCGCGAGCTCGCCCTGCGAAAGAGCCAGGCCGGCCGCCGCCGAGCAACTCAGGAATCGCCGACGATTCACCCGCCCAATCGCCATCCAGCCACCCCCGCTCGTTTCCTTGCATTCGCCCCAACTGTAGCTCTCTCTATCATATCCCAATCGCGACCCAACAATCGAGACCGAGCGAGAAATCGCCTCGCCGTGTTATACTATTTCGCTTGGACCAAGGCATACAGATGATCAGAGTCAGGACGATTTCACGATGGCCAAGCATTTGTTCGTGACCGGCGGCGTGGTGAGCTCACTAGGCAAGGGGCTCACCTGTGCCTCGATCGGGATGTTGCTCGAGCACCGAGGGCTCTCGGTTCGCCTGCAAAAATTCGACCCCTACATCAACGTCGACCCCGGCACGATGAGCCCCTATCAACATGGCGAGGTCTACGTTCTCGACGACGGCGCGGAGACCGACCTCGATCTGGGGCATTACGAGCGGTTCACCCAGGCCCCCCTGACCCGCGATTGCAACTATACGACTGGCAAGATCTATCTCTCGGTCATCCAAAAAGAGCGTGAGGGGCGGTTTTACGAGGGCAAGACGGTCCAGGTCATCCCCCACGTCACGGATGAGATCAAAGCCGCCATCCACCGCCTGGCGACCGACGACGTGGACGTGGTGATCACCGAGATCGGCGGGACGGTCGGCGACATCGAGGGGCTCCCGTTCCTGGAGGCGATCCGCCAGTTCGCGCTCGACGTTGGGCGCGAGAACTGCGTTTACATCCACCTGACCCTGGTCCCGTACTTGAAGGCCGCCGGCGAGCTGAAGACCAAGCCCACCCAGCACTCGGTGGGCATGCTGCGGCAGATTGGCATTCAGCCAGACATTTTGATTTGTCGCTCGGAACACCCGATTTCGGCCGAGGACAAGGACAAGATCGCCCTTTTCTGCAACGTCGAGCGCAAGGCCGTCATTGAGGAGCGCGACAAGCAGTTCAGCATTTATGAAGTCCCCTTGAGCCTGGTCAACCACGGCCTGGACGAGATCCTGGTGAAACGGCTCAGGCTCAAGGCGGGCCCGCTGGATCTTTCCGATTGGCGCGAGATGGTCGAGCGGATCATCCACCCCAAGCAGGAGGCCCGGATCGCCGTGGTTGGGAAATACATGAAGCACCGGGATTCGTATAAATCGGTGTATGAATCGCTGGATCACGCGGGGATCGCCAATCACGCGCGGGTCCTGTGCGTGCGGGTCGAGGCCGAGGAGGTCGACGCCCGAGGCGCGGAGGCGCTTCTGGGGGGTGTCGACGGCATCCTGGTG
>JAKBAP010000305.1 GCA_021808995.1 Planctomycetota bacterium
ATAGAACCGAACGGCGTTTGGCCCTCGCGCCATGTAGCCAAAGATGGTTCCGAGCACGATGGCGTTGTGAACGAGCTCGTACAGGCTTCCCAGGCCCAGGAGGATCCCCCAAGCAAAGCATCGGAGCCCGATCGAGGTGTTGTGCTGGATATAGAATCCGGCCATGAACGAATCGTCGCGTCCCATGGCCGCGTCGGGTCCATTCAGGGGGTGGGAGTACATCGTGTCGATCTGTTCGAGCATGGGCTTGCCCAGGACGCTGGGGCCGAAGGTTTCCCGCCCCGCCGCGAGCAGGGCGGTGGTCAGGAACACCCCCCAGAAGACTCCGGCCGCGATCTTGAGGGAGGCGTCGGATCGCAGCCGCCGAGGCGCGTCCACGAAAAGCGCGTGTCCCCAGGCCCGGCGGTCCAGGCCGGCGGATCGATAGAGTGCGCCATGCGATCGGGTCACCAGCGATTGGAGATATTCCAGCGTCCGCCGTGGCAGATTGTGCTCGACCGCGAGCGCCAGATCGACGCATACCGCCCGATGAAGGGCGGCGAGCTTGAGCGACTCGGCGGTCGCCAGCCGTCGGGTTCGTCGCTGGTCGGTGAGCGCCAGCAGATGCTCGAGCTCGCGCCAGGCCCCTTCACGTTCACGTAGCCGCTCGGTGACGTTCACTCGCGATCACTCCTTGTTCAAGCTCGACGCCCTCGGTTAGGCCAGGCCCGACAACCTCGCGTGAACGGCGACCAGGACCACGTCCGCGCGGGTCTCGGCGGGAAACTGGTATCGATGGCGGAGCACCCGCGCGAGGGGTTCGGCCATTTCGGCCCTGCGCGCGGGGGCGAACTGATGGCGTTCCGCGGCGTAATCCGAGAGTGCTCGTTCCAGCCGTGCCGACCCCTCGATGCGGAGCGGCAGCCACTCCATGATCTCGAGGACCTCGGCCTCCCTGGGCCGCTCGACGGGCGTTCGGTCCTTGCGTTCGAGGGCCACCACGATCGTCCCCGCCGCGAGGTCGCCGAGCCGTTGAAACCGCCCGCTGAGGACCATGCTCGAAAAGCCGAGCATGAAGAAAAACGGCGCGGGCCCGTCGACCGCTCCGACGACGTTGCGAGTGATCGCGCGTGCCAGGCCGATGGGCGCGCCCTGGTCCGAGATCACGCGGAGCCCGAGCGAGCGTTTCCCAAGCGTCTGCCCGCCCAGGAGGCCCTCGCAAAACGCCCCATAGCCCCAGGATAGCACGAAATAGGCCACCAGCCCCAAGCCCAGGCCCGATCCGGACCCGCCGGTCGCCAGTACGGTGGCCAGGAAGGCCCCCACGATCAAGCCGACAAGCGCGATCTGGTCGATCAGATAGGCGAAGAGCCTTCGCCCTGGACCCGCGAGCGGGAACTCGAGCAAGATCCGTTCGGGAGCGATCACCCGCGCGACGGTGTCCAGGGGCGTGTCCACCGTGATATCGAGAGGGGTGCTCATGTAGGATTTCCCGCCGCGTCGTTGATCGCTGGATTGTGGATGTATCGTAATCGAGCGGGCGAGGCGTGAGCAATCGCGTGGCGGAGGAGGCGGGGAGAAGGCGAAGGGGGGAAGACTCGCTTCACGTGGGCGATTTCGAGGGAGAGAGTTTATTCGGCGGGTCGATTGAGGTCGTTGGGCTCGGAATCAAACAGGGTCGTGATCGTGGTTCGTTCGCGGATTTTCGAGAGAAACGACTGCATTTCTTCTTGTTCTTTTTTCGCGATCAGCCGGGGCTTGATCTCGTCCTGAACCTCCTCGAAGGTCGCCGGTCCGGCGGCTCGCCGGGCCTCGACGCGAACGATGTGAAAACCGTCGGCCCCCTCAATGACCTCGCTTGGTCGGCCGATCGGCAGTGTCTCGAGAGCCTTATTGACCGCGGCCACTCGATAGCCCCCGGGGGCTGTCCGCATCAGGCCGCCGTCCCGTCGCGAGCTCGTCGGGCCGTCGCTCTCTCGTCGGGCCAGATCGGCGAAGCTCTCACCCGTTCGCACCCGCTCGGACAGGGCCATCGCGATCCGACGCGCTTCCTCGGGGCTCTTGTGCTTATCCGGCTCGACAATGATCTCACGCCAGGTGATTGACGCCGGTCGGTCGAATTGATGGTCCTTCAGATGCTCGTTGTAATACCGCAGCAGGTCGGGGAGCTCGACCTTGACCTTGCCCTGGAGCTCGTGCCTGAGAAACGTCTGCGACAAGAACGTCTGCCGAAACGACCGCTTGAGGGCATCCAGCGAGCGCCCCTGCTCGGACAGTAATGCGCTCAGCTCTTGCTCGGTCTTGACATGGTTCTGCCGCTGTAGGGCTGGGAGCTCTTCCTCTCGCCACCACTTGTCGGCCCCCTCGAGCAGCCGGTCCAGTTGCTTCGGATCCTTGATGCGCCTCTTGGCTTCCTGGGCGAGCATCGTCTGTTCAATCAGGGAATCAAGCGTCCTCCGGGCGACCATGCTGATTTGCTTGCTTCGCTCCATTTGCTGGCGGGTGTCGAGGGCGTTGGGAGGGCTCATCCGGTCGAACTGGGCGACCTTTTCCTTGGTCGCAAGGACCAGGTCGCGGAAGGTGATGACTTCCTCGCCCACGCGCGCGACCGGTCGGCCGGCGTCCCGATGGCGCTTCTTGGCGGGTGTCTCCTCGCCGCTCACCACGGGCATGGAGGCCAGGAGCACGCGGCCGTCGCGTCTCGGCTTTCGGCTGACCGGGGGCGAATCGCCAGGGGTGAGTACCCCTGGCGCGGGTTCGAGCCTCAGATCCGCGATTGGCAACCGAGCCGGCGGGGCGGCCGAAGCCGACCCGGGCGCGGCGGGAGGAAGTTCCGGCAGCGAACCTGGGCTCGATCCATCGGGCGGTGCCGGGGCCGGCTGAATGTCGAGAGCGCCGCCCGTCGGGGCCGAGACCGGCGGAGACGAAGGGCCAGCCTTGGTCCGCGTGGGGGCCGCGGGGGCCGTCACCGATTTTGCCGCGGGGTCGGGCAACGGAGGCAGTGCGGGCATCAGATCCGGGCTCGGACCGAGCAGGGGGTCGCTGGCACGGGGCGCGATCCGATTTGGTTCGACCTTGCCGCTCCCGTTTGAGACGCTGACGGCGGGATCCGAATCCGGCTGGGACGCCGCGGAGAGCGGAGCCCTTGGCATCGACGCGGGCGCGGTCCCGGTCTCGGTGGTCGATGGAGAGAGCGGGGGCAGCCCGGCCGCGACCGGCAGATCACCGGCATCAACCTTGGGCGTTGCCGAGGGCTCGAAGGCCGCGGTCCGAGCCGGGCTCGCGGCTGGCTCCGCCATTCCCGTCGCGACCGAGGAGGCCGGTGACAACGAGGAAGACGCTGGGGCCGCCATCGACGCCGTCGCGGGAGCGGCCGGTGCCAGGGTGTCCGCCGGAGCAAGATTGGTCGGTGCCGCCATCGACGCCGTCGCGGGCGCGGCCGGTGCCAGGGTGTCCGCCGGAGCAAGATTGGTCGGTGGCACCATGGACGCCGTCGCGGGCGCGGCCGGTGCCATCGCTTCCGCCGCGGCGCGATTGGCCGGTGCCACGGCCGCGACGGCGCTCGCCACTGGCGGTGCCGTGGTCGGGGCCTTGGCCGCGACCGCCGTGGGGGGTGTGAGCTCGGTCCCAGGGGGTGGCGCTTGACCCGCCCAGCGTGGGTTCGCCGAGTCGGGAAGCGTGGTCGCCGTCATGGCCTTGCCTCCCAGACCGCGATTAATCGTGTCGTGGATCGAGGGGACGGGCGTCAGCGCCACCGGTTTCGGGGCGGCCGGATCCTGCTTATTCAGCAGCGGCTTTGACTGCGCACAACCCACCAGCGAGAGCCCCAAAAGCCCCGCCGCCATTCGTCGTCTCATGACTTCGTTGTCTCCATCCTGGAGACTGCCGGCCGCGCGGATTCTTGGGGTGGGTCTCTGGGCGTTACCCGCGGACGACGGCCGTCCCGGCCATCAACCCTTCAGGAATTGACTTAATAGAAAAGGATCCTGACCCAGCCTCGACATGATCAATTCACGGCCAGCGACAGGATCTCCTCCCCGGAATCCTACCCGGATCGCCGACGGACGCAAGCCAAATCAAGCCAGGAACCGACCCCTTCAGCCCTCGCGGTCGGCCTGTCCGGAACCGACTCGCCCTCGCAACCACGTCCTAATCCTCTGAGACGCATCCCCTTGGATCAAATTCCGATCTCCAATCGCCCCCTACTTCCGCGGCATGACGAACGCCGCTCGGACCGGCGGCGGCATGACGGCGCTCTCGCCCTTGACGGCTTTCCAGATGATCTGGTTGAACAGCAGGTCGTCCGCTCGGTCCTCGGCCTCGAAATCGAGCGTGCTCGAAAGCTCGGCCAGAGGCGCTGTCCGCGTGTTGACCGCCTCCAGATCGACCGTCGCGGGCTTGTGAACGAACGGGGCCACGTCGGGCTTGGCCCCAAACGACGCATACATCGGTCGCGCGGAGGCGTCAAACTGGCTCATCGGATCAAGGCCCAGGATCAGTTCCATCGTCCGGAGCATCGAGCTCGTGCTGTAGAGCGTCGAATCTACCCCCCTGCGCCGGGTGTATGGACTGATCGCCAGGGCGACCGTCCGGTGGGCGTCGACATGGTCCGAGCCATTCTGAGCGTCGTCTTCGACCACGAACACCGCTAACCGCTTCCAGAATTGGGTCCTGGAAAGTCCCTCGATGATTCGGCCGAGCGCGAGGTCATTATCACCCACGCACGCGGTCACGGTGTGCTTTCCGGGCGTCGTCCCCGAGGTATGGTCGTTGGGGAGCTTGACGATCATGAGCCGCGGCATTTCGCCCGTTTTTTCGTAGCCCGCCAGCTCCGAAAGGAAGCGATCAGCGCGCTTGACATCGGGATAGTCCATGTCAAAACTTCGATACATGGGATCGAAATGACCCTCCAGGGTCTTGACCGAGGTCGTGCCGGGGTCGCTCGCGGTCTTGCCGTTGGCGATGAATTCGCCAAAGCTCCTGTAGGTGACTCTTTTTTCGGCCGCCCTGTCCCAGAGGTAACCGGCCGCCGGGCGGGCGGGGTCGAGCATCGAACCCTCGGACGGATACGGAACCCGGCGATCGCCACGATAACCCAGGGGCCAGATCCGCTCGACAAAGTCACTCGCATAGGCCCCCATCGACCATTCATGTCCGTCGGCGCTCACCTCGCTGTCCACGTAGAAATTATCAAGCAAGACAAACTCACGCGCGAGCGCATGATGATTCGGCGTGATTGATTCGGGAAACAGGCACAGGGAGGGCTCGCCATTGCCCTGGGGCATGTCGCCAAAAACCTGGTCATAGGTGCGATTTTCCTTGATCACGTAGACGACATGGCGGATGGGCGAGGGGTCGCCGACCCGGGCGGGGATGGGATTGCTCGCGACGGGTGCTTTCCCGGCGACCGCGAGGGGATCTCCCTTTTTCACGGGGCTGCACTCGTAGACGGTGCGAGAATAACCCGCCATGGCCCGGGGATCAGGCTGGGCGATTAGGGAGAGGGTCCCCTGGAACAGCCCTCCGATGTATTCGCGGATCGCCCCACGCTGGCCGGCGAAGCCGGGCAACGGCCCATCGCGGTTGGCACGCGAGCTTGCCCCCTTGCCGTTGGCGGTATAGATCGTCTTTCCGTCTCGAGACAGCCGAACCGACGTGGGATACCAGCCGACCGGAATCAACCCGAGGGGAGCGCTTGCGCCGGGCGTCTTAACGCTGAACACCGCCAGATTGTTGGTATTGGCGTTGGCGACATAGAGCATCGATTCGTCGGGTGAAAGCGCGAGCGAATTGGGCGTGCTCCCCGAGGGGGCTCGCGGATCGATGGCGGTGTTGATCGTCTCGAGCGGCTTGCCCGCCAGAGGGTCGATCACGCTGACCGTGTTGCGATTGGCATTCGCGACATAGAGAACCTTACCCCCCTGACCGAGTAACAGCTCGCTTGGGTGTTCCTGGGTCGCGAGCCGGCCGGCGACCTTCCATGCCTCCAGATCGACGATGGCCACGCCGGCCTTGCTCCAGAGACTCACATAAAGGCGCTTGCGCACATGATCAATCGCGATCGCGTAGGGATAGCTCTCGGATTCGAGCGGGATCTCGCCCTGTAAAGCGCCTGTCTCGGCGTCGAACCGGGCGATCGAGTGGCCAAAGGCGGCGGCGACGTAGAGGGTTTTGCCATCGGCCGAAAGCGCGAGCCCGGCGGGGACGCGCTGGCTTTTCTTGGTCCCCTCGCCAAAGCCGCGATTGGCCTCCGACAGAAACACGTTACGATCGGGATAAGCGAACGTCACCCTGGCCGAGAGCAAGCCGTCGGCATGGTCAAACCGATAAATCAAGTCGTCAAACCCGCCGCCGACAAAGAGCCGCTTGCCGTCGGCCGACCAGACGACCCCGCTAAAGCTGGCCGGCACGATGGCCCGACCAACGATCCGCCCCGATTCGCCGTTCACGGTGATGATCTCGTGATCGCCATGGCCGGCGTGCAGAATCGCGAGGATCGGGCGCACGGGATGGACCGCGATCTGGACCGGGAAGTCGCCGAGCTTGGTTTGCCGCCCCGCTGGCTTGAGCGACCAGCCGTTG
>JAKBAP010000306.1 GCA_021808995.1 Planctomycetota bacterium
TGCGGATCTCCGCGATCAGCCCATTATGAAAGTCCGGCCAGGCGGCCCGCGACTCGATATAAGGATCCATCCCCGGAAACGGTCCGGCCATGCGTGACCTCTCGTTCAAGTCGTCTCGAGTCCGCGCTCTCGAGCAGGGCCTTCGGCTGAATCGGCACTCGATACGCGATGCATCTCACTTTAGCCTGGCTCGATGGACCGCGACAACGTACCGATGATCCACCTTGGCTCTGGCCCCGACTCGCCCGGTCAGGGGAGCTCGATGTCATGGAGCTCGAACTCGATGGGAATCGGGACGACCTTGCTTGGGGTTTCGTAGACCAGTCCATAATCGCCGGGCTTGCCGGGCGCGTCGACAAAGAGATATTCGAATCCCAGCTTGCCGCCGTCGCTGGAGGTGTTGGAAAAGCCCCCATTCTGGGCGAATCGAGACCCGTCGCCGCGAAGTAACCAGATCCGGTTGTTGAAGAGCCCCTGGCGATAGCTCTCGAACGCCGGCCCCTCGCCGGGATAGGCCAGCTCGACATTCACTTTCCACACTTGCTCGTCGACCTCGAGCCCTTTCAAGGTGACCCCCACGTCCCCTTGTTTTTCCACCACGTTTGGCTGGTCGAGCCTCGGGAACGTGAAGGTCTTAAGCCCGGCGGGAATCGTGATCTCGGCCTTGAATTTCAGGGTCGCGATCCGGGCCGCCGATCGTTCGGGGGAATCCAGGTTCAGGTTGATCTCGGCGACCGGGTTTTCCGGGCGAACGACGATCTCGTCGGCTTCCATGGCGACCTTGGGCTTGATCGAGCGCCCATGGTCATCGAGCACGCTCACGCTCTCCGCCTTCAGGACGAGCAACATGGGCCGCAATCGAGGTTCCCACGCGAGCTCGAGCCGCGCGTTCGCCGACGAAGTCCCCGCCTCATAATCGCGGATCAGGCCGATTTGCTTGAGTTCGATCCGGAACGGACCCGTGTAAGACACGCGGGGCTTCGCCGGCCGGGCGGGCTTGGGCTCGCCGGGCGAATCCATGTCCGCGGCCGCGGTCAGCCCGATCGTGCCGTCGCCGGTGAAAAACGTCAGACCCACCCCAGCCTGCCTCGCGACCAGGTCGAGCGCCTCAAGGAACGGCCGGTCCTTCAAATCAAGGTCGAGACCAGGGTTGGTCACGTCCGCGCCGAGCTGCTCGCGCATGTCGGTGATCGCGTTGCCAGATTGCTTTTGCAAGGCCGCGAGGGCCTCCGTGAGTCGTAGCCCCTTCCCCTTGACCGTCACCAGGCTGGCCTTGCCGTCGACCTCGGATTCCACCTGTTCCAGCCGCTTTCGGATCGTCTCCAATCGCGTCTTGATCTCCGGGTTTTTCACCGAGGCGGCCTCTGGCAAAAACGGAACCACCCGCGCGCCGAGCTTGATCAAGCCCTCGGCGGCGGAGTCCCTCGCCTTGGTGTCGGGCGATTCCAGGCGATCGACTAACTGACGAACCCGATCGCGCAGGGCCGCGTCGGATTGGGCCCACGCGACCGGCGGCCCGAAACCCATGAGCCACCAGACCACCACCAGCGCGGTCATCGATCCGACCCCTCTCCCAGACCTGTCCATCGTGGTCGTCTCCTGTCTCGTAAGGTTACTTGCGTCAACCGACCCGCCAGCGGCCATTTTCCATGACGGTGATGCCGTCGGCGGTGATTCGGCCGTCGCGGCGGGTGTCGACGATCAGATCCCAGTGAAGGGCGGATTTGTTCACGCCGCCGGTCTCGGGATAGCTCTGGCCCAGCGCGAGATGGATCGTGCCGCCCATTTTCTCATCGAAAAGAATGCTCCCCGTGAACCGATCGATGCCCTGATTGAGCCCCAGCCCGAGCTCGCCCAGCCTCCGTGCTCCGGCGTCGATGTCGAGCATGGCGAGCAGATAATCCTCGCCCTGATCGGCCCGGGCCGCGACCACCGCCCCGTCCTGAAAATCAAGCTCGACACCGACGATCTCTCGCCCCCCTCTACGCACCGGGAACTCGCAGGTGATCCGTCCCTGGGCCGACTCCTCATGGGGGCCGGTGAAGATCTCGCCCGAGGGCATGTTGCGGCGACCGTCGGAATTGATCCAGACCCGGTCGACGACCGACAGGGTGATGTCGGTCCCCGGCGCCTCGACGCGGATCGATCGAACTCCCTTCATGTATTCCACCAGCCCCGCCTGGCGCCGGCCGAGCGCCCGCCAGGCCTCGGCCGGATCGGGCTGGTCGAGAAACAAGGCCCGGGTGACGAAATCGGTATAGTCGGCGAGGGTCATCCCCGCGTCCTTCGCGTAAAGCGGCGTGGGAAACTGCGTCAGCGCCCAGCGGTTCTCGCGAGCGGCCTCACGCACCGGCGCCATCGCCCGTTCCCGCGCGCCCTGGCGGCGGGGATCGATCACCGCGGGGACCGCCGGCTCGACATCGGCCGCGATCCGGATCCGCCCGGCCGTCAGCTCGGCTTCGCGCACGGCCCACTCCGGAGTCAGGCTGAGCTGGGCGTCGGACGCGTTCGCAAGGAAATAATCCGTAAGGCCCGGCAGTTCCACCCGCGTATACGGCAAGCCGCCCCGCGAAACCACCCCCCGGTAACATGCCTCCACAAGTGGCCGCGCGGCCAGGTCCGCGCTGATCCCGATCGTCTCGCCCGGCGTCACCGCCAGGCAATAGTCCACCAACAAATCACTCCAGCGATCGACCAGCCTCGGGTCCACTCGACAACTCCTCGTCTCGTTTGAGACAACTGTCAGACATAACCCAGACTATCGCCCTCCGGCCGGGCTCGCAAGCGGGTGCTTGACGCTTGCCTGATCACGATCGACAATCATCATCTGAATTTCAAGCTTGGCGTTTCACTCTTTGCAAGGGATCGATCCGGATGCGTTCACGAGCCACCGCCTCACGCCATGTCCGGACTTTTCATAGCCGTTATTCCCTGTTGACTCACGCGGCCCTGGTCCTGATCGGATTCTCGACGGCACGCGGAGACGACAGGCCGGAGATCCCCACGCCCACCCCGGCCGAGACGCGGCTCAAGACCGACGTGAGCTTCCTCGCGGCCGACGCGCGGGAGGGGCGAGCGCCTGGGACCAAGGGGATCGAGGCCGCCGCCGATCACATCGCCGGTGTCTTCAAGAAGGCCGGTCTGAAACCCGCGAAGGGGGCCGACGGCTATTTTCAGAATTTCACGATCAGTGGCCAGGTTGTCCTCAAGGGAGACCAAAGGCTCGCCTTCATCGGCCCGGAGGGCAAGCGAATCGAAGGGATCTTCAAGACCCGCTTTACTCCCCTGGCCATCGGCGTGTCGGCCGCGATCACGGGCGTCCCCGTGGTGTTCGCGGGCTACGGAATCACGGCCAATGACCCGGCGAAAAAACTCGACTACGACGACTACGCCGGCATCGACGTGAAGGGAAAGGCCGTCTTGATCATCCGCCGCGAACCGAGGCAGGACGACGATGCCAGCCCTTTCGACGGGTCGAAGGCATCATCGTACGCGACATTCCGGCACAAGGCGACGAATGCCTTTCAACATGGGGCGGTCGCCGTCCTGGTCGTCAACGACCTGACCAAGCTGGGCACTGGTGATCCCAATATTGGCTTCGGTGCCGGCGGGTACGAGGCCTTTTCCACGATTCCGTTCGTGATGCTCAAGCGCGAGCTGGCCGACGAGCTCCTGGCCGCCGCGGGCGCTCCCTCGCTCACCGATGCCGAGCACGCCATCGACTCCGACCTGAAGCCGCGGAGCCGCGAGCTCAAGGGGTTCACTCTCGACCTGAATGTCGCCATCGAACGACCGGCGATCCTCACCAAGAACGTCGTCGGCGTGCTCGAGGGGGCGGGCCCCCATGCCGACGAAACGGTCGTGATCGGCGGCCATTACGATCACCTGGGCCGCGGCGGCGTCATGTCGGGCTCGATGGCGATCTTTTCCAAGGACATCCACAATGGAGCCGACGACAACGCCTCCGGGACCTCGATGGTCCTCGAGCTCGCCCGCCGCCTGGGCTCCCGCGTCGACCCGCTCCCCAGACGGGTCGTCTTCATGGCGTTTTCCGGTGAGGAAAAGGGACTGCTGGGCTCGCGGTATTATGTCGAGCATCCCCTTTATCCCCTCGAATCGACCGTCATGATGATCAACTGCGACATGGTCGGCCGCCTGAATGATAAGAACGAACTCACCATGATCGGCACCGGCACCTCGCCTGGGCTCAAGGATCTGGTCGACGTCCTGGGAAGCTCGGCCGGGCTCAAGATCAAGCAAGTCGCCGGGATGACCGACGGATTTGGCGGCAGCGACCATCAGTCGTTTCACGCCAAGCGCGTGCCGGTCCTCTTTGCCTTCACCGGCCTGCACAACGATTACCACCGGCCCAGCGACGACTCCAACCTGATCAATTACGGCGGCATGAGCCGGATCGCCGACTATCTCGAGCTGATCGCCCTCGACCTGATCCGCCGCCCCGAGCGCCCGATCTTCGCCGAGGTCGCGACGCCGGCGCGCGGACACGCCTCGGGCGCTTCCACCGGCCTGGGCGACCCGGCCCGCGCGGGCTCGGGCGTCTCGATGGGCACCATGCCCGACTACGCCGACGAATCCAAGAACGGCCTCAAGCTCGCCGACGTTCGTTCCGGCGGACCGGCCGCCAAGGCCGGCATCAAGGGGGGCGACGTCATCACCAAGGTCGGCGGCAAGGCGATCGGGACGATCTATGATTTCATGGAAAGCCTCTCCCGTTATAAACCCGGCGACAAGGTCGACGTCGTGGTCAAGCGCGACGGCAAGGATCTCACCCTCCCCGTGACCCTGGGAAGCCGTCCCACCGAATGATCCAGACCCACCTGGCGAGCCCTGGCGTCAATCCGCCCGAGCACGGCCCCCGGACCCTCGCCCGAGGTCCTTCGGCCGCCGGCCTCGTCGCGATCCTCGCCCTGGCGATCCCTGGCTGCGAGCCCCCCGGCGAACGCCTCGTGGTCGCGACCTCATGGCCCCGGGGCGATCGCGATCGCGCTCTTGAACGATTTCATGAACATATGAATGGTCAAGGTGCGCCAGCCGCGCGGCCGATCGCCGTCGAGTGGCTGGTCCTCGATCCTTGCTCCGACCCGGCTCGGCTCTGGGATCGCGCCCATCCCCCCGACGTCGTCCTGGGGGGTGACCCGTTCGCGCTTGGCCGCGTGGCCACGAAGGCCTTGAGGGGGGGGCTGGCCTGGTCGGGCCGATCCCTCGACGGCCTGGCCGATCCGCGCGAGCTCGCCCCGGTCATGGATCGTGTCGGAGAGGATCATGGGCTCTACGCCGAGTTGGTTCGCCGCGAGGCCGGGCTTGATCCCCCGCCGGCGCCCGACCGAGGCCGACGGCTCGAGCCGGTGGTCGTGCTCGGTTCCACGACCAAGCCCGATCTCGCCCGTGCCTTCGCCCTGGCGCTCGCCGATCCCATGCCCACGATCGGCCGTGATCAAGCGAGCGAATCCCAAGCGGTGGCCGATTCCTTGCTTGCGCTCATGCTCGAATCGATCCTGATCGACGCCCGCGACGAGCTTGCCATGGCGGGAAGGACGCTTGCTCGATCGTCTCGCCCGGCGTCGGCGATCGCCTGGCTGGTCGAGCCCCCCCCGTGGCCGCCGGCGTCGGTGGCCAAGCTTCTCGACCGCCCGGACAATTCCGGTGACGAGCTTGTCCTTCGCCTGGCGGAATCGATCGCTCCAGACCCCTCGCTCCGGGACGCCCTGGTGCGAAGCTGGCTCGCCCCATCACGTCCCATCGACGGAGCGCTCGCTCGCGAACTCGCGGGGCTGGCGGGGGGAGGCTTGTTCCATGAGCCTCGGCTCCGCGACTGGCTCCGGGCTGAATGGACCGCCTGGGCTCGCCAGCGATTTCGCCGCGTCGCCCGATTGGCCGCCGGTTCAGTCGCGAACCCGCCCGGCCAACCCCTCGGGGCCGGTCCATGAGCAAGGTCATTCTTGACTCCTTGAGGAAACGCCTGGACTCGGTCGCCGCCGTCGACGGGGCCTCGCTCGAGATCCGCCCGGGCGAGCTCACCTGCCTGCTCGGCCCCAAGGGGTCGGGGAAAACCACCCTGGCGACGCTCGTCGTCGGCCTGATGACGCCCGACGAAGGCGAGATCTATTTTGGCGACCGGCTCGCGAACACCCTCTCACCCATGGAGCGTCGGGTCGGGTACGTCCCGGCCGATCTTGGGCTCTGGCCGTCCCTCTCGGTCGCCGACATCGTCGGCTTTCCCCTCTCGGCCAAGCGAATTCCCCGCCGCGAACGCAGGATCAGGGGGGCCGAGATGCTCACCAGGCTGCGCATCGACAGCCTCTCGGGCCGTCGACCCGGCCAGTTGAGCGCGAGCCAGCGGATCAAGGTCGCCCTGGCGCGGGCGCTCGTGACCGAGCCCGGTCTTCTCGTGCTCGACGAGCCCCTGGCCGAGCTCGAGCCGCGCGCCCGGAGCGAGTTCGCGTCCGAGCTTAAGAGCCTTCTCGCCGAATCCGGGGCCACGACCCTGTTGCTCACCGACGACCCAGCGCAGGCGCTCGCGATGGCCGACGCCT
>JAKBAP010000307.1 GCA_021808995.1 Planctomycetota bacterium
GAATGAAGACCCTGGGCTCGGGGGGCGAGGAGTCGTATCCGTCACGAAACAGGCTGTTGCCGCAGAGGTCGCAGTTTTCGAGCCCGAGCTCGAGCCTGGGGTCCGGGACGCCTAGCTTGGGCTTGAGCCGCAGCAGCTCGGCGGCCTTTTCGTCGGTATAGTAATTCACGCGGCCGATCTGGCGGGCGAGGATCAGGATCCGACAATAGGCGTCGATAATCTCGGTCTTGAAGTAAGCGTCCTCGAGGTCCGATCCATAGGTGACGGTGCCATGGTTGGCGAGCAGGATCGTCTCGGTGTCCTTGACATAGGGGAGGACGGTGTCCGCGAACGATTGCGAGCCTGGGGTTTCATAGGGAGAGATCGCGACCTCGCCGAGGAAGACCTCGATTTCGGGGAGGACGCATTTTGGGATCGGCTCGCGGGCCACGGCGAAGGCCGTCGCGTGGGGTGGGTGACAATGCACGACCGAGCGAGCGTCGGCCCGCGCTCGCATGATCGAGAGGTGCAAGAGGATCTCGCTTGATCGCTTCCGCTTGCCCGAGATTTGCTTTCCCTCCAGGTCGACGATACAGAGATCGTCGGGCTTCAAATAGCCCTTCGAGACCCGCGTGGGCGTGCAGAGCACCCGGTTTTCATCGAGGCGATAGCTGATATTGCCGTCGTTGGCGGCGGCGAAGCCCTTGTTGTAGACTCGGCGGCCGATCTCGCACATTTGCTCGCGAAGTTTCCACTCGCTGGTCATCGATCCATTCGCGTTCATAGGGTCCTCGTTCGATTCGTGTCAAGGGCCGGATGACCGGCGGGAAGGGCGAGCTCGGGGTCGACGTCGATCGCGTCCAGAAGGCAAGCGCAATAGGCGTCGATGGGGGTTTTGATCTTGCCGAAGGGGTTGGCGGCCTCGCGCCCCTCGCTGAGTCCGACGATCGAGCCCGGGCCCGCGCCCAGGTCGTCGTAGAGCACGACATCCTCGCCGCGGTCAGGGGCGTCGAGAGCCAGCGCGGCCGCCGTCATCGGTCGGGCGAGGAGCAGTCGCCCCCCCTTGAGTTCCGGGAGCGACCGCGACAGGGTAACCTTGCCGACGATCTCGGCGAGCCTCATGATCCCACCCCCTGCCCCGCGTCGGGAAGGCCCATGACGCTATAACGGGCGGGGGTTTTCGGACCGAGCAGGTCTTGCATCGCGCGGCCGTCGGTGGTCAGGATCACACGATCGCCCCGGGCCGCGCCAAGGTGGTCGAAGGCCAGCACCGGCTCGCCGTCGGCCGCGCCTGTGCTCGTCAAGAGCTGGACGATCAGCATCCGCTCTCGCGCGAGAGTTGGATGCTTGATCGTCGCCGTGGCCTTGCCGATGACTCTCCCGATTTGCACCGTCGTCTCCCGTTATGGAATGGCTTCAAACGAACCGCATGCCGCCGATCACGCTCGACCGCCGTTGCCGGCAAAAGGTCAGCGGGGTGGTCACGCCCTCGCCGGTGGGGCCGGCGATCGAGAACGAGAGCGAGCCCTCGCCCCCCAGGCCCAGCCCGGCGGTGCATGGACCGTTGATGACGAAGATCGTGCAGTCCATGATCCGCCCCATCCTGGACATCACCGAGGTGTCCCGCGAGTGGAGGATGGCGGTGTGTCCGTAGCCCTGCTCGCTCTCCTTGGCCATGGCGATCGCGCGGTCGACGCTCGAGGCCCGCACGAATGGGACGAAGGGCATCATTTGTTCGTGATTGACGAAGGGATGATCCTCGCCGGTCTCGGCGTAGAGCAATTCGACGCCGGCCGGGGTTTTTACCCCCGCGTATTGGGCGAGCACGGCGGCGTCCTGGCCGACCAGGTCCTTATTCACGTGGAGCAACCCATCGCTCCCCTTTTGAAAGGCCGCCCGCGTGAGCGCGTCGACCTGACCGGGCGTGAGCCTGAATCCACCATGCCGGCTCATGGCCTCCATGAGGGGGTCGAAAATCTCGGCGACGGCGAAGACCTGTTTCTCGCCGATGCAGAGCAGGTTGTTATCGTAGGATCCACCGGCGACGATCGAGCGGGCGGCGTTCTCGAGACAGGCGGTCGAGTCGACCACGACGGGAGGATTCCCCGGCCCGGCGACGATCGCCCGTTTCTTGCTGGCCAAGGCCGCGCGGGCGACGGCGGGCCCTCCCGTCACCACCAACAACCGGACCGCCTTGTGATCAAAGAGCGCGGCCGCCGATTCCAGCGTGGGAGGGTCGATGATCGTGAGCAGGTTTTCCAGCCCCGTTGCCTCGTGAATCGCCTTGTTGAAGCGCCTGACGCCCAGGGCGGCGATTTTCGAGCCCGAGGGGTGGGCGTTAAAGACAACGGTATTGCCCGAGGCGAGCATGCTGATCGCGTTGCCCGCCAGCGTGGGGAGGCTGTGGGTGACTGGAGTGATCGCGCCGATCACGCCAAACGGGACATAATCGGTGAGCGTGAGCCCGTCATCGCCCGAGACGTTGTCGGTGCGAAGGGCCTCCACGCCGGGGACCACCGCGATCGCCCCCTTGAGCTTGCCAATCTTGTGATCGAGCCGGCCGATCTTGGTCTCCTCGAGCTCCATTCGACCCAGTTCCTCGGCCTGGCTCACGCAGACATGGCGGATGGCCTCGACGGCCTTCTTGCGGTCGGTGATCGGCCGCGCACGAAACGTCTGAAACGCCGCCTGGGCCGCCGAAACCGCGTCGTCGACCGACGCGAAGACCCCCAGATCGCCCGCGGGGCGAGCCTGGGGCTTGCCGTTGGCGAGCGCCCCGGAGCCCATCTGCGAGAGAATCTCACGCACCACGCTCTGAATCACGTCCTCGGTCAGTTGCATTGCATTCACCGTTTACCTGGAGGAGAGTCGATTATATGAAAAGGCGTTTCAGTCAGAGGCGCGGTAGGCGGTTTGTCCCTTGACATCGACCGAATCGACCAGCCCGATCACGACCGCGTCGATGGGGAGCTTTTCGGTGGCGGGGGTGAGGCGGGCGCTTGAGCCCTGGCAGATCAGCACCATTTCACCCAGCCCGGCCCCCAGCGAGTCGACGACCACGAACGATCGGCCGGTGGGGACCAGCTTGGATTCGCCCTTGTCGTCGACCCTGTAGGGTTCGACCAGGAGGAGCTTGTGGCCCGTCATGGAGTCGACCTTTTGGGTCGCGACCACGCTTCCCGTTACACGGCCCAGAAACATTGGTACGCGGTCCTCGTAGGGGGGATGGCGAGCGTCAGCCGCGGGTGCCTTCGAGCAAGACCTTGGCCTGACGCGCGACCACGATTTCCTCGTTCGTGGGCGAGGTCCAGACCTGGATTCTCGAGTCGTCGGTGGTGATCCGCCGCTCGGCTGGCCCGGCCGCGTTCCTGGCGGGGTCGATCGTGACGCCCAACCAGGCCATGTCCTTGAGCACGCCCGAGCGAATGGTGGTCGAGTTTTCGCCGATGCCGCCGGTGAAGACGATGGCGTCGGCCCCGCCGAGCTCGAGCAGATACGCTCCCAGGTAATGACGTATCGAGTTCACGAAGACGTCGATGGCGAGCTGGGCCTTGGGGTCGCCGGCGGTCGCGGCGGCCTCGATATCACGAAGGTCGCGCCCCGCGCCGCTGATTCCCTCAAGCCCCGACCGGTTCGCCAGATCGTCGAGCAACTGGTCGAGAGTCCTGCCTGTCTCGCGGAGCAGCACGGGAAGGGCGAAGACGTCGAAATCGCCCACTCGATTGTTGTGTGGGAGCCCCGATTGCGGGCTCATTCCCAGGCTGCACGCGATCGATTGGCCGTTCTTGATCGCGCAGAGCGACGAGCTCCCCCCCAGGTGGCACGAGACAACCTTAATGTCGCGCCTGCCCAGGAGCTCGGCCGTTCGCTCGGCGATGTAACGATGGCTGGCCCCGTGGAAACCCCACCGCCGGACGCCGAGCTTGGTTGCCCATTCGTCGGGGATGGCGTAGCGCTGGCTCGCCTCGGGAATCGTGCGATGAAAGCCGGTCTCGAACGCGGCGACCAGGGGAAGCGAGGGAAATCGCTCCTTGAGCATCCGCATTGCCCTGGTGTATGGGGGGTTATGGGCGGGCGCGACATCGGCGAAGGCCTCCATCGCGGCCAGCACGGCGTCGTCGACCTTTTGAACGCCGGTCATTTCGCGAGCGTGGACGGCCTTGAAACCGATGGCCGAGACCTCGCCCGCGTTGGCCAGGACGCCGATCTCGGGATCGACGAGTTGGTCGAGGCAAAGTTGGACGGCCTCGCCGTGGTCGGCGATCGCCCGGGTGAACTCGCGCTCTCCCTTGGCCGAGGAGACCTTGGCCTTGGCGGTGGCCGAGCCGATTCGCTCGACAGCCCCCTTGGCCAGGACCGGCTCGGCGGGATCGCCCAGGTCGAACAGGCGATACTTGAAGCTCGTGCTTCCGAGATTGGCGACCAGGACTTTCAAGGGTTCAACCTCCGAACGCGCGGGTGACGGCCGAGTCAGGACGCGGAATCACATGGGCGGCCCGAAGGTCGCCGACGCGAGCGGCCGCCTGGGCCCCAGCCTCGACCGCCGCGCGAACACTACTGACGTCGCCGCGAACCATCACGCTCACGACGCCACCGTCGAGCTTGATGACCGAGCTGGCGAGCTCGACCGAGGCCGCCTTGAGCATGGCGTCGGTCGCCTCGATAAGCGCGACCAGGCCCATTGTCTCGATCAACCCCAGAGCGTTGCCGTTCATGGTTTGCTTCTTTCCGGATTGCGGGTTGGGAGGAGTTCAAGAGCCCAGGAAGGTACGCAGAATCACCTCGTCGGGACGAGGGATCACATGGGCGCTCATGAGCTCGCCGACCTTGCCGGCGGCCTCGGCCCCGGCCTCGACCGCGGCTCGCACGCTGCCGACGTCCCCTTTCACGATCGTGGTGATAAACGCGCCCCCAACCGCTACCCGCCCGACCAGGGTCACCGACGCGGCCTTGAGCATGGCGTCGGTTGCCTCGATCATGCCCACCAGGCCCTTGGTCTCGATCAGCCCAAGCGCCTCGCCATTCGAGGAGGCACCGTTGCCCCCCGCCTTGGCTCGCGATTTTTCAAGCGTGGCCATGGTTTCAAGCTCCCTCGCTCTTGGTGGTCTTGGCCGCGGCCTTGATGAAAGTCAGCACGCCCCCCAGGTCTTCATGCGGGCGGGCGATCACCTGCACGCTGACGACCTCGCCAATCCGACCGGCCGCCGCGGCCCCGGCGTCGATGGCCGCCTTGACAGCCGCCACGTCGCCGGTCACGAACGCCGTCACCAGGCCGCTGCCGACCTTTTCCCAACCCACCAGATCGACGTTGGCCGCCTTGACCATCGCGTCGCTCGCCTCGACCAGGGCCACGAACCCCTTGGTCTCAATCATGCCCAACGCTTCCACGGATGCCGAGGCCATTGAAGCCCCTCCTTCCACTCGTCCCAAACTCGGTTCGACCACTCAAATCGCACGCCTGATTCGTCCGCCCCTGTCCACTCACGCCCGGGTCAATTCGACCTTGGTCGCGCGAGTCAAATCGCAGCAATTGGCCTCGTCGGTGTCGATATGCACCTCGAGCTTCCAGTCGGGATGGACCCGCACCAAAAGCCCCATGAGCATCGACGGACAGGGACTCTCCACCTTCATGTTCATTCGGTCCAGATGCTGGACCCCGTAATACGCCGCGTCGCTTGGCCCCATATGCACGTGACGCTCCGCTCGGATCACCCCATTGGGTAACGCCAGGCTCCCCTTGGGGCCGATCAGCAAGCATCCGGGCGTCCCCTCGATGTCGCCGGAGAGCCTCACCGGTACGTCGATACCCAGACTGATCGCATCGGTGAACGCCAACTCGACCTGGCTGAACTTGCGGCACGGGCCCAGGATCCGAACCCCGGGAATCATCCGCTGCCGGGGACCGACCACGGCCACGGTCTCATTGGCGGCGAAGTCGGTGTCCTGATAGAGACGCTTGAGCGCGGTGAGCTGATACCCCTCGCCAAAAAGCACGTTCACGTCGGCCTGCGTAAGATGACAGTGCCTGGCGGAGATGTTCACCACGACGTGAGGCGCTGGCCGAGCGACAGCGCCGTTCGATCCAACACCCCCGCCGCGCTCGAGAATCGAGCGCACCATGCGTTCCACGATAGCCCGATCAGGCGCGGTCGCCACGCTCATGCTTCGGTCCTTTCACGTTCGCCGCGGGACGGCCCGACGATCACGCCGTTGGCCCTCGTCCCCTCGGCCTGAGCCACATGCACCCGAAGCCCCGCCCCGAGAAGCATCGCCCGCTCGATTTCCCCAAGCCCACCATCGACCACGATCGAGGTCGCCTCGTCCAGGCCACACAACCGCGCCAGGGCCAACCGGCCAAACTTGGTATGGTCGGCCACGATCATGACCTCCTGACCACACCGCATCATCTGTCGCTCGGTCTCGACCAGGAGCGAATTCGAGTTAAAAATCCCCTCCGCCACGATCCCCCCCGCGCCCAGAATCGCCGTCCGAACCCGGATCGCCTGCATCGACGCGATCGCGAGCGGCCCCAGGGCCACCCCCGTCCGCGGATAGATGTA